>JBBRGL010000014.1:0-17462 GCA_038240675.1 Peptostreptococcales bacterium | reverse complement strand
CAGCCTTAACTGGGCAAAGTTCTTGACAACAGAAACAACGAATACAAGTTTCTAAATTCACATAAGGCTTTTGATGCTTCATTTCAATGGACTTCGGCGGGCAATTATCCGCACAATCACTACAGCCGACACAGGTCATGTGATCAAAAATAGGCGCGGGTTTGAATTGTTTTTCAAATGCCGACTTCATAAATTTTGGCGCCTTGTCAAAAAAACTAATCCCACGCACTTTGGGAATCACAAAATCCTTTTGCATAAACAGGTCTATAGAATCTCCCACGACTTCATGCCGATTGGAGGCGAGCTCAATAAATCCCCTCTCAGCTGCCTGTTTCAGCATAGGGACGTCAGCCACTGTTAAGCCGATAATCTGACACGCTACCAGATCCAAATAAAAAGGGCTCTGAGAGGCGATGACAACGCCTACTGCCTTTGGATCCCCTGCCGAGGGACCGTGGCCCTCCATGCCGACAATGCCATCCATAAAAGACAGAATTGGCGGTCTGGCCATGCAGATATCAATCAGCCCATCTGCAAAGTCTTCAAGTTTAGGCAGCGTAAAATGGTACTCCGCCTTTTGGACTCCTGGGATGATGCCAAACATATTCTTCACTGCACCTGTAAAACGCATCATACCGTGGGTCTTGAGTTTTGAGACTGACACCACATAATCCACCTCATCAAGGACCTTCATAATGGACATACGCTTTAAATATTTGCCATCAGGTGTTTGAATCTCAAGACTCTCCACGTTGTAATTCAATTTGACACGGGGGTTTTCTTCGAGGGAATCGTAGCCACAGTATCCATAGAGTCCTTTGAGACGTGCTACATTAAACGATCCACCAGGACTGTCACCAACGACTACAAATAGGCCAAACTCCGTCATTAAATCCGCAAGGGCTCTCATAAATACAGGATGGGTCGTAGTGGCTTCTTCAGGCTTCTTTTTCATCAGCAAGTTAGCCTTAAGCATTATTTTTTGACCCGGTTCAAAATAGGTTTCTAATCCACCAAGTTCGACGAGGGTTTTTCTAATGGCACTTTTGACCTCATCATAGTCATAGGTTTTGCACTGAGAAAGAGCAACTTGAATCATAGAGCCTCCCTTTTAACCAAATTATGATGCGAACAAAATCACTGCTACGCCTAATAGAATGCGGTATATGGCAAAAGGGAAAAAATTATTATTTTTGATGAACTTCATAAAGACGGCAATGACCATATAGGCGACTATAAAAGACACAAAAGTCCCTGTAAACAATATACCCCATTCTGTTGCTGTGAAGCTCATTCCGTGCTTTAATAATTTAATCAGTGCCGCGCCACCCAAAATGGGTAGGGCCAGAAAGAAGGAAAATTCTGCGGCTATATGACGTTTAAGGCCTAAGACTAAGCCTCCAATAATGGTTGCACCGGAGCGACTCATGCCCGGGAATAGAGCTAAACACTGAAATAACCCAATGGTAAAAGCTTGTTTATAGGTGATCAAATCCAAGTCATCAAAGGTCACGGTTTTTTTGAGGGAATCCGACCACATAAGCATAAAGGCTCCTACTATAAGGGCAACAGCCACAGGAAAGGGATGAAATAGGTATTTGTCGATGACATCAGACAGTGGAAGTCCTATGGCCGCTGCAGGTATAACGGCGACGACCACCTTTGACCAAAGGCTCATTTTCTTTTTCAAATCTATACTGTCAGAAAAGTTAGGGAAAAGCGTTTTCCAAAAGTATAGTACCACTGCCAATATGGCGCCTGCCTGAATAATCACCGCAAATGCATTGGCGAAAGTGCCTTCATTGTTCAAAAAGCGATTGGCGATAATTAAATGTCCCGTGGAGGATACGGGCAAAAATTCCGTGAGTCCTTCAATAATTCCAAGTACAATAGCTTTTAACATGATTTTTCTCCTAAAATTGAGTTAAGACATGAAATGACATACATATTTTCTGAGTGGGTTCGTACCGCTATTCGGTAGTCCCCTTTTTTGAGGCCCTTATAATTTGAACAGTCCCGTATTAAAATATGATAAAGGTTAAGCGCTATCTGCAAGTCAATTTCACCACTATAGCGGCAAAATATATAATTGACTTGAGATTCGAGCACTTCCATACAAGGCATTTTATTCAACGCTTGGATCATTTCCGTCCTTAGAGGCCTAAAAACTTCGGCCTGAAAGGGCTTGCCTTTAAGCAACTTTAAAATTTCTGTCGTATAGACAGCCACAAAACCGTTGACATTCCATGGGTTGAGGGCAAGCTCAAGTTCGTTTTTTTGAAATTTCGAACCCGTCACCATAAACCCTAACCGTAGACCAGGCATGCTGAATGCTTTTGTCATAGACCGAATGACTGAGACGTTTGGCAGAGTATCTAATGCGTGAATGACAGTGTACTCTGCATAACCTTCTACAAATTCTATAAAAGCCTCATCGATAACAAGGTAAGTATTTGGGCACGCCAGGGCTAATGCAATCAAAAACTCTCTTTTATAGAGCACCGCAGTGGGATTATTGGGATTGCATATAAAAAGCAAATCCACTCCTTTTGCAAATGTTGTCAAGGTTTCAAGGGGTACTTTAAACCCATAGGGTTCTGTAAGCATAACTGCCACTTCACACCCATAACTTAAAGCAGCTCTTTCGTATTCGATAAAAGTCGGCGCCAGAATCCCAATTTTCGAAGGTTTTGAAGCCTGGATAGTCTTATAAATAAGTTCTATACCGCCATTGCCAACCAAAATTTCCTCTGCCCTTAAGCCATAATGATTTGCAATTGCACTTTTTAGGGCTTTGTAGGTGGTGTCGGGATAATGTTCAAAGATATGCCGCTGTTTTGAAAGTCCCTCAAGAACACCCAACTCAAGTCCAAAAGGATTGATATTGGCACTAAAATCGTGTACTTGCTCTATTTCAACTCCCCACGCCAAAGCTGCAGAATAGACATCCCCACCATGTTTAAAATCCAAAATAATCACCTCTTATACCATAGAATACGGTCAACAAGACGCCCATGAGTAGCGTCGTCACCAAAATAAGCCGATTCACCCTGAAGAGCACTTCACAATTTTCCGCTGGTTTTCCATCGCCGATGGTGGGCTTTTCCACTATCTTTCCAAAATAAGAGGCGCTGCCACCAAGCTGTATTGAAAGGGCACCCGCCACGGCCGACTCTGTACAGGCGCTATTGGGGCTTGCGTGTTTCAACCGATCCCGCTTGAAAATTCTATATGCTGCCTTGTAATCCTCTTTGACAAAAAAGGCAGAAACCACGACCAAAACACCAGAAAGTCTCGCTGGCACAAAATTTAGTACATCATCAAAACGCGCTGCAAACCAGCCAAGTTGTAAATAATGTTCATTCTTATAGCCGATCATGGAATCAAACGTGCTGATCACTTTGAAAACAAGCATTCCCGGCACACCAAAGAAAAACAAATAGAACAGAGGACTTACAATGCCGTCTGTAATATTCTCTGACAAAGTCTCAATGGCACCCCTTAGAATATGAGGAAGGGTCATTTCCGCCGTGTCTCTCGAAACCAAATAGCTCAAACTTTTTCTAGCCTCAGCAAGATCGCCCTCTTTCAAAATAACATAAATGCGTCTGCCTTCTTCCATGAGGCTGCCACTGGCCAAAAGTGTATAGGCCAAGTAAACATCCAGCACCACCGATAAATAAGGGCTTACACTTCCTAACGCACCTCTTAAGAGGCCATAGAGGCTCAGCACCAACCCAAGAACTCCAAGGACTAAGACCACTCCCATAAGCCGATTGTATTTGTCAGGAATATATTTCCTGATGAGCATCTCTCCTTTTTTTATCAATAATCCGAAAAACCGGACGGGATGATATAAAAAAGTCGGGTCTTTTAGGCTAAAATCAAGAAGTATAATCATCCAAAGCTTGATCATGCACCCTCCTCTAAAATAGCCACTAGAGCATCAATATCAAGATGGGTTTCAAGCAGTTCAGCAAGCTTTTCATATTGTTCTTCCTTATATGCTTTAAATGAAGTTTCCGAAGCGCCTTCATAGAGGCCGATTCCTTTCTTTAGCCGTACACTGTCTATAAAGCACCGAATAAACGCCGCTGAATCAAAAACACCGTGTAAATAAGTGCCAAAGACATTTTCTTCTTCATTCACTGCGCCGTCCATCACCGCTATATCCTCTTGGCCCAAACGCATCAGAGTCATAAACGATTTGACCGTTGGCCCTTTTTCAGTGACGCCCATGTGTATTTCATAACCTTCGACAGACAACCCACTTAAAGCCGTAAAGTTACCTGCCATAGGCTCTATCACACCCCTTGCTTGGGTTGTAGTCTTTTGCGTTTCAAAGCATGTTTTAACGTTTAAAAGCCCAAGTCCATTGACAGAAGGCACAGCGCTTTCAGTGCCATAAGGATCGGCAATGACCTCGCCGAGCATTTGATAGCCGCCGCAAATACCAACGATGAATGCACCCCTGCGCTTTGCGCGTAAAATTTGTTCCGCCAGTCCAGAATTTTTGAGATAAATCAAATCCTCTATAGTGTTTTTTGACCCTGGCAGAATAATCACATCTGGTTCTTCAAGAGACTCTCCTCGCATGACATACCTGAGTGAAACATCACTTTGAAGCTCAAAGGCATTAAAATCAGTAAAATTCGACACATGGGGCAAATAAAGGACCTCGACGCGGATGGGTTTGTCAGCATGCTGACGTCCCTTGAAACGGTCCGTGACGCTATCCTCATCTTCAATATTCAAATCCGTAAAAGGCAACACCCCAAGGACAGGTATCCCCGTCAATGCTTCAATTTGTTTAAGGCCAGGCTCAAGGAGTTTGATATCCCCCCTAAATTTATTGATGATCAAGCCTTTTATGCGCTGCCGCTCCTCTTTTTCCAGAAGCATAACAGTGCCGTAAAGCGCCGCAAAAACGCCACCCTTATCAATATCGCCTACCAAAATAACAGGGCTATTGGAAAGTTCAGCCATGCCCATGTTCACTAAGTCACCCTCGCGTAAATTGATTTCAGCAGGACTCCCTGCGCCTTCAATGACCACACAGTCGTACTGAGCGGCCAGTTCTTCAAAAGTTTGTTTCACCAATACTTTGAGTTTTGGTTTATAGGCGTGGTATTCAGTGGCTGACATATTTTGCAGCACTTTTCCCATGACGATGACCTGCGCTTTCTGGTCCGTTGAAGGTTTGAGCAAAATAGGGTTCATAAGGACGCTTGGCTTAAGGCCAGCTGCCTCTGCCTGCACAACTTGTGCTCTTCCCATTTCGTGACCCTCTTCCGTGATGAAAGAATTAAGGGCCATATTTTGTGATTTGAAAGGCGCTGGTCTCAGCCCCCGATTTTTCAAAACACGGCAAAGTCCTGCTGTGATAATACTTTTGCCAACAGAGGAGCCAGTCCCCTGAATCATAATAGATTTATAAGTCATGTCCATTCCTCATTCAATGATTTTTAAATACTTTATGCCTTTTCGCTTTTCATTTTTCTGAGCTTCATTCCCATAAGCAGTAACCCCAAAAGGCATAGCCACTGATATACTGTGAGACCTAGCCATTTTTCAGGGGTCATGCGGATCCACTCGGATATAAACCGATAGATAAAATAACTGCCAAAATAAAAAGCCAACAACTCGCCACCTTCTTTTTTGCACTCTGGCCTAAAGAGTAATACAAAAAAAGCACACAGATGAAAAAGAACTTCATAGATTTGAGTCGGATGCCTCAGGAGTCCGTCTCCAAAATCAACGCCCCAAGGGAGTTTTGTCACGACACCTGCACAGCAACCTTGAAAAAAACAGCCTAATCTTCCAATGGCCATTCCAATCGCTATGGCAGGAGCAAGCTGATTGCCTGTGCGTTTTTTGATTTTTAAAATGCGTTTCGTGATTTGAACGGCGAGAAATCCACCAATGAGGCCACCCAGCACTGTCCTTCCAGAAAGGAGAGCTTCTAAAACCAGTTTGCCGCCAAAAATTTGATGAAAATACATGAACCATAGGGGCAATTTAGCCCCTATAATTCCACCAAAAAGTCCCGCACAAACGATGATGAAAGCATGGTCCCCTCCCTCAAAATCATGCCTTAAAGGCCGGCTGAGGATCCATAACACACCTCCACCCACCACGAGTCCTAAGAGGACAAAAAAAGAATAAACAGGAAGCGAAAATCCAAAGAGTGAAAAATAATGGATAGCTCCTCCATTGAAAATAACGGTGTGATTGTCCACTTGCACCTCTTATGATGGATTGATTTGCCCTTGCTTCTACCTGGTGTTAGAACTGGCCGGACGTAAAAATAACAAGGCAAGCGCCAAAAGCCAACAGCCCAACGCCCATTAAGAGCAGCCACCCTATGCCCAGAACAACAATGACATATAGAAAGCCCTTAAGCCGAACAGGCTCTTTTTTATACCCATTAGGCAGTTCAGCAATTTCGCCTTCTTCGAGTTTTTTTAAAGCGAAGCGGTATTTTTTGTGCCTACGTCGGATAATCAGCTCATAAATCCCTGCACCAATCAGTCCGAAAACAACAAAACTCATGAATAAAGAAAAAATACTTAACACCATATTGTCCCCCTTATGTTCAAAACTTTAAGATTTTTTGGTTCTCAGAACTCCTAAAACTGTCTTTGTGGTGCCACAGCACGTGTCACTGTTCATACACTGGTATAACTTAAGACCCGAACAGTAGCCCACTGCACTGATTGATTTGAGCACTGCCGTTGCGATGAGGAGTATAAAGCCAACCGAGGGCGCTAAGACGAGAAACAGCAGTGTGACACCATTCAAAACAGCGCCTAAACTATGGGCAAATCGCATGCCTTTTCGGTCGAGCATGACTGCTTTAGTTTTAAAAATATTTCCGAAAGTCACATCATACAGTTTAACCATTGGCGCATTTTCAACGCCTAAAATCGCTGAAAGCATCAATATAAACGTACTGAGTGCCACAAGTGGAACGCGAACAACAGGAAAAATCAGCGCCGCTATCAAGATTACTGCCACTGAATATTTACAGGTGGTGAATCCACCTTCTGAAACACTGACTGGTTCAATGGACCGCATAATGCCTCCTTCACTTTATAAGCTTTGGGAAAAATCTTCCCGTTTTTTCGAGATAGTCCTTGTACCCCTCAAGCGCTGTCAAGGCAAGCTCTTCTTGCTTTGCCCGGTAAATCATCATAGGATAAAAAACAAAACATAATAAGGTCAAAATACCCTTGTTGCCATAGACCAGTCCAGACCCTAAAACAATCCAAATCGTACTGGCGTAGAGTGGATGTCTGACAAACCGAAAAACCCCCGTTTGTATAACCTCATGGGACGCTTTAATTTTGATCATATTGGACCACTGGCCTTTCAAAGTCAGCCGCCCAAGAATATTGACCACAAGGCCCAAGTCCACAAGGAAAGTGCCTATAAGCTGCAGTCCCAAAGGCGGTTTGAATTTCAAAAATTCGAATCCCTTCTGATAGCTTAACCAAAAGCAAATATACATCAGTCCAATAACCGCATACATCGTCAGTGTATCTACAGGCGTTTTTTGATACTTTTGAACGCGGTCATCGACAGCCTCTGTCAAAAAATTATAGATTACAGCGGCTGAAAGAATCATAAAGACAACGGGAACATTTAAAACAATAAACCACCGCATTTATTTCCCCCTTGACCGGTGAATCATATTGTAAGTCGAAAAAGGGATGCGCTTTAAATCAGGTGTGATGACATGGACACATTCCTTTTGGACAGACTTCATATCAAAATTATACCGATCGATAAAGGCGCTTACCGTGAGCCTAAAAGTGCTGGTATCAATAAATTTAACCCGTTCCTGCACCGTGGCCTTTAGCAGTCCTTTTGGGACAAGTTTCGTCAGCTTAGGTAAGCCTTTCATACAGCTGCACATGGCTCCAGCCACATCAGCATCCTCAAGCTTAAAACTCAAAGTATTCTTAATCTCAGGCACCATGTCCCTTAGATTTATGCGCCGCGTCACTGGTGTAAAAGTCCCTTTTTCTTTGATCATATAGTTGATCGCAATCCGTTCCACATTGCAAGGCAGAGGAATAAAATCAGATTTTTTGATCATTCCCGATGTCTGTTCTTCTATTTCAGTGAGGACCTCCGTTAAAGTAATGCGGTCAAGAGGCGCGGGATACTCAGGGTCATAATAGGCCAAAGGCTGAAAATTGATGCCTCTCACCATTGGCGCATCCATAGCATACTGGATAATAGGCCCGAGAGATTTTAAGTTTGTTTTTTCTTCGACTGTCACCACCAAAGTCGTTGGAATGTGGTTTTTTTGCAAGACTTCTAATATTTCAAGTTTTTCAGCCGTCGGGTTATGCCCTCTGAGGGCCATGTTATTTGAGGGATTGAATCCATCAAACTGAAGATAAACTTCAAAACCCGTCTTGAACTGGGAAATTTTTTCGAGAAGTACCGTGTTTTCAAGCAGTGCAAGTCCGTTGGTGTTTAACATAACGTACTTGAAACCTTTACTCATGGCTAAATCGAGAATTTGAAGGATTTCAGGGTGCAGCGTCGGTTCTCCTCCACTGATTTGAAGAATTTCTGCGTCATTCAACTCCGATGTTTGATAAAAATCCATCATGGCTTCTATTTGAGTCAAGGTCAAATCCTGCGCATCATCACAGTGCGCATAACAAATAGGACAGTTCATATTGCAGCGCGTCGTGATTTCCATAAGTCCTATACAGGTGTGCTGATCGTGCGTTTCACATAATCCACAGTCAAAGGGACATCCCTTTTCAGTGGCGGTTTGAACCGTGGTCTGGGTCCCCGGTTTGTCAAAAGCATGACGCGCCAAATAATACGCTGCATCTGATTCCAATAGATTTTTTTGGATGCCATGGTCTGGACACCTTTTGAGGGTAAATACCTTCCCCGCCTCTATGATGATTTTGCAGTCCAATAATTGGTTACATGAATTGCAGATACTGCGTGTGTATCCATGGTATGTATATGTCCGTTCCATAAGTCCCCTTTAGCCGTTTAATTTGCTGAAATATCTGAAATCGCCGTCAATATGAAGAATAGCGATGCCTGCGTTTATGATTTGTAGACCATAGGACAAACGATAATCCCCAAAGACAATTTGGGCCATTAAGGTGCTGAGGGTCATGCCATGAGACACAATGGCAATATGGGACTCTGGTCTTCCAAGTAAGGACTCAAAAAAAACCTGACTCCGCTTGAGAACGTCAGTTGTTGATTCACCCTCAGGGTAGCTAAAATCCATGTCTTGTTTCAACCATTTGACCACAACTGCGTCCTCGGGATCAAGGTCTGCAAATGTTTTGCCTTCCCATGCACCTAAGTGAATTTCCCGCATTTCCCCAGTGGTCATCATTGAAATTCCCAATGCATTTTCAATGGCTTGTGCCGTCTCCACAGCCCGCTTCAAATCACTGACCACAAGGAGATCTATCGGATAAGCCTTGAGCCTCTCTGCCATTTCAACGGACTGTAACCATCCTTTTTCTGAAAGGCCATGATCCATCCAACCCGCTAATAACCCTGCAGCATTCGCCTCAGATTCTCCATGTCTAATACAGTAAAATGTTTTCATGAACTACCCCTAACATACCCAAAATAATAAAAATACAAGTTCTGACCCTTCGATGATCAGCCCGAGAATATCCCCTGTAATGCCGCTGAGTTTTTTGTGGATGCCCCGGGTCAAAAGCCACATGACTGACAAGGTCAAAATGCCAATCCATAGCCCTCTAAGTCCCCCAAATACAACAAGAGCACCAATCATTACAACGCCGTTTATCCAAAGGTCTATAGGTGAGACTTTCCCGATAAAGAAATTTCCCATGCCTTCTTCTCTGGCATACTTGAATACGGTTGAGGCAAATACCACCAGTCCACGGCCGACAATCGGTGCAAGTATAAGTCCTCTCCAGTCGCCTCTACTGAGTATCTCAAGCACTACAGCCCATTTGAAAGCCAGCGTCCCCACGAGGGCTACAACGCCAAAAGTGCCAATATGAGAGTCTTTCATAATTTCAAGCATACGCTCTCGACCACGACCACTGAAAAGGCCATCAGCGCTGTCTGCAACACCGTCTAAATGAAGGCCTCCCGTCATAAAAACCCACAGTGCTACAATGATGAGTGCTTGAAGCGTCCACCCTAAAGCGGTAAAACTCAGTATATAAGTCGCTCCAAAAAGCAAGGCTCCAATGAGTGCTCCAACAGCTGCGAAATAAACAAGCCCTCGGGTGATATCTTGAGCAGTGCTTTTGAAATCAAATGGCAGATAAAAGCCTGTCAAAAATTGCAATATAATGCCAAAGCCTCTCATGTAAACCCTCGCTATTTTATTTTGATGCTTTGTCCACAGACCACAAGAATCACTTCATCCACCATAGAGCCTAACTCCTGATTGATGCGACCAGCCATATCCCTATAAAGGCGAGCAAGTCGGTTTTCTGGTACGATTCCCGATCCCACTTCGTTGGTCACTAGGATACAGTCAACATTGTGATGGCGAAGCCCCTCAATGAAGGTTCTTAAATCCACAATGACTTTCTTTTCAATGGCGTCTATCACTTCGTGAGAGACCCTATCCCAGTCGTATTCTTTTTCAAACAAATAGTTGTTGAGCATAACGGTGATACAGTCCACAAGAACGCCGTCAAATCCACTGAGCGATTCTACGGCTTCATGGATACGGACAGGATACTCAAAAGTCACCCAATGGGCCTCTCTGTCCGATTGGTGTTTGGCAATGCGGTCGCGCATGCCATCGTCAAAAGGAATGGCTGTTGCCAAATAAGCGATGCATTTTCCGCTGCTACCCATGGCACGCTCAGCATAGCGACTTTTTCCACTTCTGGCGCCGCCTGTTACAAGTGTAATCTTAGACATGTGTTTTTCCCCTATGATAACGCCAATTAAAAGCGTGATATTTCGCATTGCTATAGCGATACTGTTTAAAAACCACAAGCTCCTCAAATTCCGGACTACACTCAACCAACTGAAGTTCATGGAGATAGTCCATGGTCAACTGTGCCCCATAGACAAGTTTTTTGAAAGGTACATAGCCGCCATGCCCTAAAAAACCGTCTAAATGCAATTCAACTATATGTTTTAAGACCATTAGATAATCTTCTATTCTCCCCATAACAAGGGGCAAGGAAAAAGTCCCATCAGCTGCGAGTATAATCAAATCGCCTATATGGATACACTTTTGATCCAGAATAATCAGCTGGGAGCATCCAGAATGTCCACCTACTGTTTGCTGCGTCATCTCGCAGCCTTCAAACAAATACGCACCCTTTTTCCACTCTTTATAAATGTGCTTCATAGGGAGTAGTTCTTCAGGCAGGCTGTGTTCATCGATGGACGGACCCAGGATCAGCCTTGGCATAAGCCCCAGTGCGCCTTGATAATGATCCTTGTGTAGATGACTGATAACAAGCTCCGTTGCACTAAGTCCATGATAATTGGCAAATGCCTTGAGAAGCTCACCATGCGCTTTAAATCCAGCATCTACAAATAGGAATGCATCACGTCCATGGTATCCTAAAATGTCGAGACTCATGCTTCCATATTCAAAAGAAAAAGAATGCCAGTGCTCCATAAGTGGTCGATGGATCATCCCTTATTCCTCCGCTATGAAGAGTATGGTATATGTTGTATCCAGCACAAACCCCAACCGTTCAGCTAATTGACACGTCTCTTGATTGTTTGCCACCCAAACGGGTTCAATGGTGTTTTCGAGGCAGTATTTTACGAAATGAATCGCCAAAAGCGTTGCTATGCCTTGCTTTCTGTAGGCGTGTGAGACGTTTAATGCAATCTGAGCCTTTGAACCACTGATGATGGTGGAATACGCTGCCCCGACAATCTTGCCTTCTATCTCCATAACAAATCCAACGCCACGCTCAGAAAAATCTGAGGCAGAGTCAAAATTCTTGAGATAAATCATGGTTTTTTCATCTTCAAAAACTTTTTTGGCTCTTTTAGAATCCAATCGGTGTATTTGACCTTTTGTCACAACGGACTCGAGTAAATTGTTAAGTCTACACCCATCCAACTGCTGAGCGCCATAAAGCGACCGCTTCATTTGATGCACCCTGTTGCCAAACACCTCTGAAATCAAATCCTCAAAGCCTGAGTGACCAGGCATGACAAAACAATTGGGTTTAAGGGCGGACACCATTAAAGCGGCGTCTGCATGAGAAACGTCCCCTGCAAAATAATTAAAAGGCTCGATTTCTACCCGCATAATATCCACGTCGTCTACCTGATTAACATAGGCTTTCCCCATTTGTCCCTCGATAACGCTGTCGAGAGTGACATCATATCTTATGTGCCCATAAAAGGCACGCGCAATTTTGACGCGATTCGCTTTTGTTAACGGTATTGTTCTCATGAATGCACCTCTTATTTTTGAATAAAGTCAGTCCCTTCAGCGATGTAGCGCCCTCTACCCACTGAAAGGCAAAAGCAATGCTCGGAGTTCCGAAAAAGATTTGACTTCGTAGGTTGGCGTGTATGGTGGGGTGAGGGGTTCTCCATGAGGATTGTACCAACATGTATCTAAATTGCTGTTCATTCCTCCGAGAATATCCGAACTTAAAGAATCTCCGATGATGAGGGCCTCAGACCTATTCTCCACAGCTGAACGCGCCAGGGCATAATCAAAAAACGCGGGATCGGGTTTGGCCTTGCCAACGGCTTCTGAAATAATAACCGCTTCGAAAAACGGGCGAATTGGAGAATCTGACATTCTTGCATTTTGAACCTTTTCAATACCATTGGTGACAATAACCAACTTATAAAATTCAGATAAATCACGAATAAGGTCAAAAGCCCCTTCTATTAAAGGACCTTCTTGACCTAAATACTCCAGATATTGCTCTCCGATGACGGACGGATCTTGTAATAACCCAAAATGATTGAGGACAAGTCGGAATCTTTCCGTCTTAATAATGGATTTTTCTATGGTCTTGTTTTCAAGAGCCCTCCAAAGTGAAGCATTACACTCTTGATAGACGCGAAAAAACACCTCACGATCTCCGGGATAATCCAGGTTCTCAAACAGTTTTTCAAAAGCCCGCTTCTCGCTGAGATCAAAGTCAAAAAGAGTGTTGTCTGCATCAAAAAATAAAGTTTTATAAGTCATTCACATTTTCCTTACAGCCATAAAACTTAAAATTCCCATGTTTCTTCCCATGATGTGCGCATACGCCAATCAGGGCAATGATTAAAAGAATCAAAACCAATCGACCGCCAACAGTTTTGACACCGTTACGATCTCCCGTCACTGTGACGTTTCGATAAAAACTCAAAACGTGGACTGCGTTGCCGTTATTGCTGCCTATAGTCATATCAATCCCTCCAAATATTTTTTAGGTCAACGGATTGGCAAAAGGACGTACCATTCCATTACCATTATATCACTACCCGCTTACAAACTCGATACTCAATTATTATGGCATCACACCTTGCCAAAGCGCAATCATCACACTCTGTGATGTGAAATGGAAAATGTCCTGAAACACCGTATCTTTAGAATAGCAGAGTGAATCGAAAGGGTTGTTCGGCGCTTCGCGTGGGACAGTAGTGGGACGGTAGTATTCGGGTGATTGTTTTAGGGTCTCATCCAGTTCCAATCACAGTACTCAAATGATGAGTGTACTCTATTCAAGTGTATGATGCTGATTGACCACACTTGCCAAAGCGCAATCATCCCACTCTTGCTTTTTGAACGCCATCTGCTATAATAGAAATGCACACCTCGGGGTGTAGCGCAGATTGGTAGCGCACCAGACTGGGGGTCTGGGGGCCGCAGGTTCAAATCCTGTCACTCCGACCATCTAAAAGCACCTTAAGGCTACTTCATCCTGAGGTGTTTTTTGCTTAAACGGAACTCTTTGCTCAGCGCCAGACTTTCTCCTAAATTTGACCTCGTCTGGCGTTGCGGTTTTGTCTGATATTTCAATTCAAACACCATAGTACTACAATTTGCATCCAATCAATCAACTATAATCTACTCCTCCTTTCTCATTTATATAATAGCGCTTCAATGGCTCTGTAACGCATTTTATGGATCGCCAATACTTAGGGTATCCCTCATCAACAAATAGCTCTAACGATCTCTGCTTTTGTTATTGAGTGTGTTTAAAATGTCATTATGCGTCATCAAAACTATGCGCTTCATAACTGCTATCATTTCCAGTTTGTTGCTGACTAACGGATCTGAATCAATACCATACATCATAAGTTTTTCAACAAACGCCTCGTCATTTCCTATCAAGAATTCATTATACTTATTCTGAAGTTCTTTAAGAAGCGTTTCCACATCCTTTTGAAATTCAAGTCTAACCAGCTCTTCAATACGCATTTGTTCTTCATGGAGCTTGTAGATTACTTCGCGATCCATAGAGACCTTTGATAATGGAACAAACAAGGCCTTCGCAACTTTCTCTGTTTTCTTTGAAGTAGGCATTACCTCTCCTGTTTCCCAGGCACCAATAGTTCTAACTGACTCAGATAACATCGTCGCCATTTCATCCCTACTTAATTGCATAGCTTCTCTAAGCTCAACAAACAGATGCCTATTAAATATTGGATACCTTAGATCTCGCTGGTTCCTTCTTTTCTTAAGAGGGCTCACATTATTCATTTCATCAACCTCCACATAATTAACTGCAACTAAGCGTTGTTTATTTCAACATTTTACTTCTATATACCCATTACAAATACGTTAACTCAAATCATTTACATCTTGTGATGTATTTAAAAGGAGGTCTAATGTCTACTACTATGTATTTAGACACTGTTTCTATTTTCAGTCATAAAGTCAAAGTTGACTTAGCTGTTCTTAAGTCTGAGAAATGGCAATACACCCCTCATTCTCAACACCCAAACTTATCTTATTGGAGAAAGGATGTCTCTACACCTAATGGTTCAACAACAATCTGTTTAAAGTACTTCCACAGCATTTGGAGGAAGTCCCTTTTAATGATTCAGTTTAATGCACGAAAGCTTCTCAACAACAGCAACAATAATTCTGATCCAGTGATTCTTCAAGACAAGAATACTCTATATGAGCGTATTTCCGATTTGATTGATACCTCAGTAGGCATTAAATTGACCAGTAGTAGCCTAGCCCAGTTCAAAGTCAGAAGAGCTGATATAGCTCACAATCATCTGGTATCCGAATACCAAATCGACGATTTGTTAAAGCTATTAGACACCCTTATATTACCTCGTTTCAACAAAATTGCTGTTAATTCTACGCGTTATTACAACTCAAGAAAAACGAGATATGCGAACAGTGGGATTGTCATAAAATTTTACAACAAGACTGATGAGATGTTAAGCAAAGGATTCCCTGAAGAACAGGCCTTTTCGTTTATTGTTGACACAGATCATCAGCATCTAATTGAAATAACAGATGATGGGTATTTGATTACTTATATTAATGCACATAAATACTACAAGCTTAGATTTGAAGGCGCTTTTAAGGTCGCCAAATTGAATGCCTTCTTCAAACAACACCGTTTAAGCAATACTTTTGATAACCTTCTTGATGAATCTGTCCAACTGGCATTATTAAACGATTATTTCCTTAAGCTTCACCTCGATGTTCCTTTCTATAACAAGAAGCATGTTCATCATGAGATTGATCGTCAATTCTCCAAGAAAGCAATTAATAACAAAATGAAAGCCATCGCTGACGCACTTACCAATGACAAGAAAAAGGATCTGTATCGCCTCATCAACAGCACAAAACCTGAACTCTGGCTACGCAAAAAGGTTAATGTCTTGTATGACAACGGCAACGGTTGCCATTTGGCTTACGCACCCCAAATTAACTTGAGCCCAATTACTCTTCCTTTTGCCTCTGCAAGCATTCTGAATAAAGCTGTCATTACCCCATCAGATCCGAGTGTCAAACCTCAAGTTTCAATGGACATAATCAACATTGAGCCGAAGGCTAATGACTGACTTGCTGTGCACTATTAACTTTATTATTGCACTCAACCACCTTTTTCTTAATAAAGTGTTATAGATAAACATAAGGCTTTATTTTAACATCATTTCGCAGTTTAAAGCTTCGCAAAAAACTTAAATCACTTCACATACACGGGGTACCAAGAGGAAGGATTCGCATTTCCACATCTTAAATTTATAAAGCTACAAAGCAAAAGCCCTTAACATCCGCAAATGTTAGGGGCTTATTTTCAACCATTATTTCAATAATTGTAGTACACCTTGTGGTATCTGATTAGCTTGTGCAATCATTGCTGTTACCGCTTGATCAAGAATGTTCAGTTTTGTAAATTCAGCCATCCCTTTAGCCATATCCAGATCAGTAATTCTGCTCTCAGCTGCCTGAAGGTTTTCTGCTGAATTATCATTATTCTTAATGACATGTTCAAGTCTGTTCAGGTAAGCACCTAAAGTTGATCTCTGAGAGCTCAATTTCATGATTGCTTGATCTGTTAAAGTTAATGACACTCCTGCCATTTCTATAGGGTTAACTCTTGGCATGCCATTTGAAAACCCCAAAGCTTCAGGCCTCATATCTTCAATACCAACAGTAATAGACTGACCCAAATTAGCACCAATTTGAAGTCGTAATGATTTATCATTAGTTGAAACCGCCTTCAATTTAGAAATCCCTTGCAACGAAACTTTATTTATTGTCTTATTTGAGACTTCGATGGCGAGGCTAGAAAACGACAAAGTTGAAGTATCCATTTCTAAATCCTGAAGGTTTATCGCTATTTCACTTTGTCTTACGTCATTTCGCTTCGATGGATCAAAGTTTAATACCCAGATATCACTACCACCGAATGCATTGGCTATATCTCCATCATTTGATCTTGAACTTCCGAACATGGTATATGTGCCATCAGACATTTCAATGACCTGGATTAGATTTTCTTCACCTGAGCCACCTAAACTCTTCTCCCATTGGATAGATCCAGTTTGACTAATTTTCACAAGTCCAAAATCGTATCCACCTCTATTATCTAATAAGTCTTGACCCGTAAAGCCTCGATAGAGAAGTGCACCGCCATCACTTGTTGGTTCTATGCTCGCTATATCGTAGTTAGGTCTATCCAATAAAGAACTCCAAACAATATTACCACTAAAATCTGTTTTTACGACCCAGTTTTTTACCCCACCTGGGTTCGAAGACACATCAAAATCTGTAGAACTCGTTTGCATGCTAATCATATAGCCCGTTGAAGTTTCGTGAAGTTTTGTCTCGAAAATTTCTACAATTTCCACACCCTCCCCGCCACTGCCACCAATGCTCCGTTGCCACTGGAGATTGCCGCTAGAATCAATCTTAAATAGCCAAGCATCACTCCCCCCCATAGCCCCAAGTGTTTCTGCCACCTCAAAAAGCCAAAAAAATGCTTAGCTTGAATGTCACAAGATAGACGGTTATA
>JBBRGL010000013.1:0-17764 GCA_038240675.1 Peptostreptococcales bacterium | reverse complement strand
GCCAGTGCGGCGCCAATACTGGTAGGAGGTGAAATCCGAGGTTCTGTTGCGGTTATACATGATATTTCGGAAATAAAACGCCTCAATCAAGAACTGGATCAAGCAAAACAGATTATTCGAAATTTAGAAGCGAAATATACCTTTGAAGATATCAAAGGATCACATCATAAGCTTAGAGAAGCAAAGGATAAGGCGGAAGTCGCGGCCAAAACACCAGCGACGGTTATTTTGAGAGGGGAGTCTGGAACGGGTAAAGAGCTTTTTGCCCACGCTATACACAATGCTTCCCCCCGCAGAAATGCCCAATTTGTCAGGGTCAACTGCGCGGCGATCAGCGAAAGCATCTTAGAATCTGAACTTTTTGGCTATGAAGAAGGTGCTTTTACAGGTGCATCTAAAGGTGGTAAGGTAGGCCTTTTTGAACGTGCCTCTGGAGGGACTATATTTCTCGATGAAATCGGAGAAATAAACGCCTCGATGCAGGCAAAACTTCTTAGGGTCATACAGGAACGTGAAATTGTAAGAGTAGGTGGAACAAAGTCTATTTCCATTGACGTGCGCATAATTTCTGCCACAAACGTCGCCCTTGAAAAAGCTGTGAAGGAAAAAAGATTTAGGGAAGACTTGTATTACAGGCTTAATGTACTGCCGATTTTGATTCCGCCACTGAGAGAGCACATGGAGGATTTGGAGATTTTGACAGAACAGCTTCTGATCAAAATCAATCAGGAATACGGCAGACACGTGAGTGAAATTGTGCCCGGTGTTTACAAACGTCTTCGGGCTTATAACTGGCCAGGGAACGTGAGAGAGCTTGAGAATTACCTCGGCAGGGCTGTCATCAATATGAAAATATCGGAGTCGAAAATGGAGCCGTGGCATCTGCCCATTATTTACGATTCGGATGAAATGCGCCTCTATAAAAAAATGGCCGATCCCCTTCCAATAGAGTTGTTAGAGGAGCCTATGGCACTTACTGAATTCACCCGAGCATCGGAAAAAAACTATATTCGTTCAGTAGTAGAGAACTGTAAAGGCAATAAAACTTTAGCTGCTCAAAAGCTCGGCATTAGCGTTCGCAGCTTACATTATAAATTGGTAGAACTTTAAAACCACGCATAAAATTGCGTGGTTTTCTGATGTGCGCAATATTTTGCGTGCAATAATTTGCACGATTGGTTTTTTTGAATTTTGTCATTTCTTATCACCGCCTATAGTCCCACTTTTGAAAACTGTGAAAACGTTTTTCGTGGCACGGAATTTGCAGTATATAGTTTGGGAGTAAGGGTTAAGGATTCAGATGTATTGGGTGGGCCACACGGTAAACTTTGCAATTGACTCTTGACCCAATAATCATATTGTGGAGGTAGAAGATGAGTCGGAATTTAGTACTTGTGATTAATCCAGGTTCAACGTCAACTAAAGTAGCACTTTATGAGGATGAAAAGAGTGTGGTTGTCACTAACCTGATGCACTCGGCAGAAGAATTAGAGGGTTATGAAAAAATCACAGATCAGTATGATTACAGAAAAGACATGATTCTTGCTTGGATGAACGAAGCGGGATACACAGCGGATCAACTTAAAGCAGTTGTCGGCAGAGGCGGACTCCTTCGTCCTATGCCAAGTGGCGCATATACAGTGACAGATTTTATGGTAGAGGATTTAAAAGTAGGCATTCAAGGGGAACATGCTTCTAACCTTGGCGGTCTTATTGCTAAAAGCATTGCAGATACTGAAGGTGTACCTTCTTTCATCGTAGACCCTGTAGCCGTCGATGAGTTTGAACCAGTGGCACGCATTTCTGGCATGCCAGAAATCAAGAGAAAGTCACTGCTGCATGCTCTCAATATCAAGGCGATCGCGCATAGCGTGGCAGAGGATATGGGCAAAAAAGTGGAAGATTTGAATTTAGTCGTCGCGCATCTTGGCGGCGGAATATCGGTGGTGCCGCTCCTGAAAGGCAGAATGATCGATGCCAATAATGCCAATGAAATGGGACCTTTTTCACCTGAGCGTGCGGGTGGCCTTCCTGTTGGGGATGTGGCTAAACTTTGTTTCTCAGGCAAATACACATTCAATGAACTGAAGAACAAAATGCGCGGAAAAGGTGGCCTCGTGGCTTACTTGGGTACAAATGATGGCAGAGAAGTCCTAAAGCGTATTGAAGCAGGTGACCAAAACGCGAAACTTGTTTTCGACGCTATGGGTTATCAAATTGCCAAAGAGATCGGCGCCATGGCGACAGTCCTTAAGGGTGAGATGGATGCCATAGTTTTGACAGGCGGAGTGGCTTATTCCAAGTACTTGACGGAATACATTACCGATCATGTAAGCTTTATGGCGCCCGTTATTATCAAAGCGGGCGAAGATGAAATGAAAGCGCTCAATGAAGGCGTACTACGCGTCCTTCGCGGTGAAGAAATTGCGAAGATCTATGACAATGAGGTGGTAAAATGATTACAACTTTTGAAGAAGTTTTGAAAATTGCTAAAGAGAGAGGCCCGAAGAAAGTGGCCGTGGCCTGTGCTCAGGATGAGGATGTCCTACTTGCCGTCCATCATGCATATCAAAAAGGAATCATCGAAGCTGTACTGATTGGCGACGAAGAATTGATCGAAACAATTGCTGCTGAACATCATATCGATTTAGAGCCCTACGAAATTATCGACATTAAGGATTTGGCAGAAGCGTCACTCAAAGCAGTGTCTATGGTATCGAGCGGCGAAGCACAAATGGTCATGAAGGGCCTTGTGGATACAGCGATTATTTTGAAAGCAGTCCTCAATAAAGAAGTGGGTCTAAGAACGGGCAATGCGCTTTCTCATGTGGCGGTTTTCTCTGTGCCAAGCTATCACAAGCTCCTGATGGTCACAGATGCTGCCATGAATATAGCGCCAGATCTTGCAACTAAAAAACAAATCATTGAAAATTCACTCCTTGTTGCAAAAGCCCTTGATATCGATATGCCTAAAGTAGGCGTTATCTGTGCCAAAGAAAAAGTGGAGCCTAAAATGCAGGCCACTGTCGATGCAGCAGAACTCGTCAAAATGAATGAAAATGGCGAAATCAAAGGATGTATCGTAGGCGGTCCCTTCGGTCTCGACAATGCAGTCTCTAAAGAAGCTGCGAAACTCAAGAAGATCACACATCCTGCAGCAGGCGACTGCGACATTTTAATGTGTCCCAATATTGAAGCGGGCAATGTACTCTATAAGTCTCTTGGTTTCTTAGCCAAGGCTGCTAGTGCTGGCATTATTGTCGGTGCAAAAGCCCCCATTATTCTGACATCACGTGCAGATGATGATGAAACAAAACTCAATTCAATCGCTTTGGCTGTTTTAATGGCTGCAGCTCAAGCTTAAGGAGGAGCACAATGGAAGTTTTTAGAATTTTAGCAATTAATCCCGGTTCAACATCGACGAAAATAGCGCTTTATGACAATGAGAAAGAAGTGTTTGAAACGACGCTCAGACACCCTTCGGAAGAAATCGATAAGTTTGAAACCATCTTTGATCAGTATGATTTCAGAAAAAATGTCATTCTCGAAACCCTTAATGAGCAGGGCATCAACTTGACTAAGCTCAGTGCAGTCGTTGGACGTGGTGGTCTTTTGAAGCCTATCGAAGGGGGCACTTACGCCGTTGACGAAAATATGCTTGAAGATCTTAAAGTGGGCGTTCTTGGAGAGCATGCATCAAACTTAGGTGGAATTATCGCCTATGAAATTGCTTCACAACTTAATATTCCATCTTTCATCGTTGATCCTGTTGTGGTCGATGAATTGCATGACGTAGCACGTATTTCGGGCATGCCTGAAATTGAACGGAAATCCATATTTCACGCTTTGAATCAAAAGGCTGTTGCAAGACGATTTGCAAAAGAAATCGGCAAGGAATACCATGATATCAATGTGATTGTCGCACATTTAGGCGGCGGGATTTCAGTTGGAGCTCACCTTAGAGGGCGCGTAGTAGACGTAAACAACGCCCTTGATGGAGAAGGCCCATTTTCGCCTGAGCGCTCAGGAGGTCTTCCAGTGGGTGACCTTGCTAAAATGTGTTTCTCAGGAAAATACACACACGACGACATTAAGAAGAAAATCAAAGGCAAAGGCGGCTTAGTCGCTTACCTCAATACAAATGATGGCCGTGAAGTCTTTAAGCGCATAGAAGCTGGAGACAAGGAGGCAGAGCTGTGTTATCAAGCCATGGCCTACCAAGTGGCGAAAGAGATAGGCATGTGCGCGGCAGTCCTTAAAGGCGATATTGATGCAGTGATTCTTACAGGCGGACTCGCCTATAACAGCACGTTCTCAGGTTGGATTACAGAAAGCGTGGCCTTCCTCGGCAAAGTAGTGGTTTATGCTGGTGAGGATGAAATGAGCGCCCTTGCAGAAGGCGGACTTCGTGTACTTCGAAAAGAAGAAGAATCGAAACGCTATGTTTAACCCTGAAACACTTCTAAAAGACCACCGCATTCGTGTGATCATTGGTCATTATGGAAGCGGTAAAACGGAGTTTGCCGTAAACTACGCCTTTAAACTCGCAGCGTTGGGACAAAAGGTTGCACTTGCAGACCTTGATGTGGTTAATCCCTATTTCAGATCAAGAGAAAAAGCGGACATTATGGAAGCTGAAGGCATAGAAGTTATTTCGAGTTCACTTGGAAATAATGTAGGAATTGATTTACCAAGCGTTTCGGCCTCTGTTTTAAAACCGCTACAAGATGAATCCTGTGATGTGATTTTGGATGTTGGAGGAGATCCAGTTGGCGCAAGGGCACTTGCAAGGTTTAGTCCTTATCTTTCGCTTACTGCATATGATATGTTTTGTGTGGTCAATACCAATAGAACTGAAACAGCAACACTAGAGGGTATTCTGTTTTATGCACGCAGTATTGAAGCGACAGTAGGCGCTAAAATTACAGCACTGCTCAACACGACACATCTTGTCCATGAAACCACAGCTGAAATCGTGTTGAAAGAGCATAAGCTTATTGAAGAAGCTGCACGACAGCTCGGTATTCCCGTGCGCTATGTAGTGGCATTGGAACGCATGGAAAAAGATTTTGTCAATCAAGATTTCGAGGGGGAATTTTTCCCAATTAAAATGTATATGCGCGATTCATGGATGTAAAATTAAAGGAGGTAAGTGAAGTGGCTAAAGGTAAAGTAACATTCAACGAGAACATTTGTAAAGGCTGTGAACTCTGTACAACTGTATGTCCAGTGAACATCATTGTTATGGACAAAAAACGCATCAATGCAAAAGGCTATCACCCCGCTACAGTACATGAGATGGACAAATGTATCGGTTGTGCAAATTGCGCAACAATATGCCCAGACTGTGTGATCACAGTCGAGCGATTCTAATAATAGGAGGGAATAAACATTATGGCAAAAATTTTGATGAAAGGGAACGAAGCAATTGGAGCAGCGGCTATTAAAGCGGGTTGCAAATATTTCTTCGGTTATCCGATTACACCACAAAACGAAATACCAGAGTATATGTCTAGAGAACTTGGCAAAGCAGGCGGTGTATTCGTACAGGCCGAGTCAGAAGTATCTGCCATCAATATGGTATACGGTGCTGCAGGTGCTGGCGCTCGCGTTATGACTTCTTCATCTTCACCTGGAATCGCTCTCA
This sequence comes from Peptostreptococcales bacterium, assembly GCA_038240675.1. GTDB lineage: Bacteria > Bacillota > Clostridia > Peptostreptococcales > Acidaminobacteraceae > JBBRGL01. Next base: position 12,117 of record JBBRGL010000013.1, on the reverse strand, counting down.
AGCAAGAGGGTATTACTTATATTGCAGGAGCTGAACTCCCATGTGTTATTGTCAACATCGTCAGAGGTGGCCCTGGTCTTGGTGGGATCCAACCTGCACAGTCGGATTACAACCAATCCACAAGAGGCGGCGGAAATGGCGACTATAAATTACTGGTTTATGCACCAGCCAATCTGCAAGAGATGGTGGATTTGGTTCAAATCGCTTTTGATAAAGCGGATTATTACAGAAACCCTGTTATGCTCGTCGGCGACGGCATGATTGGTCAAATGATGGAACCTATCGAATTTAAAGATGCGCCTAAAATGGAACTTCCTCATAAAGATTGGGCAACAGTTGGAACTGATGGCAAAAGAAAACCCAATGTCATCAACTCCCTTTTCCTCGATCCTGAATCACTTGAAGATCACAATATCCATTTGACTAAAAAATACGCTGCAATGAAGGAAAATGAAGTGCTCTATGAGGCTTTCAACGTTGAAAATGCGCAGGTTGTCTGTGTAGCCTATGGGACGACTTCTAGAATCGTCAGAAATGCTATTTTGGCACTCAAAGAAGAGGGCATTGAAGTGGGCATGATTCGTCCAATAACCCTTTGGCCTTTCCCAGAAAAAGCGTTCCAAGACCTACCCTCATCAGTAACAGCGCTCCTTTCAGTTGAAATGAGCATGGGTCAGATGATTGATGATATCAAAATCGCTATCGCTGGTAAATTGCCAGTTGATTTCTACGGACGATCAGGCGGCATGATTCCAACGCCTGAAGCAATTGTTGAAAAGATTAAAGTCATGCTCGGAGGTGTAAAATAATGGCTGTTGTATTTCAAAAAACCACTGGATTAACAGATAAACAGACCCATTACTGCCCAGGTTGTACTCATGGTATTATTCACCGTCTCGTTGCAGAAGTCCTCGAAGAACTCAACGTCTTAGGCGACACAATCGGCGTTGCGCCAGTTGGTTGCTCAGTGCTCGCATATGATTACTTCAACTGTGATATGCAGGAGGCTTCTCATGGCCGTGCGCCAGCTGTGGCAACGGGTATCAAGCGCGTCCATCCTGACAAAGTCGTCTTCACATACCAAGGGGATGGCGATTTGGCTTCCATTGGAACGGCTGAAATTGTTCATGTGGCTCACAGAGGTGAAAAAATCACAACGATTTTTGTCAACAATGCCATTTACGGCATGACAGGTGGACAAATGGCACCAACAACGCTGATTGGTCAAAAGGCTACGACAGCACCTTATGGTCGCGATTCTGCTACAACTGGTTTTCCGCTGCGCGTATCTGAAATGCTTGCAACTATCACTGGCGCAGTATTCGTAGAGCGCGTCAGCACCGATACACCTGCGAATATTCGGAAAGCAAAAAAAGCCATCAAAAAGGCTTTTGAAGTGCAATTGGCAGGACTTGGATTCGGCATCGTTGAAGTGCTTTCAACTTGCCCAACAAACTGGGGCATGTCACCCGTGGAGTCGCTCAAATGGCTTCAAGACAATATGATTCCATATTATCCGTTAGGAAATCTGAGAACACCAGAGGAGGCAAAATAACATGTTAAACGAAAAAGTTATATGCGCAGGATTTGGTGGTCAAGGTGTTATGTTGATGGGTCAACTGATGACATACGCAGGGATGTATGAAGACAAGCAAGTATCATGGCTTCCTTCCTATGGTCCTGAAATGCGCGGAGGTACTGCAAACTGCAACGTTATGATATCTGAGCGTCCAATAGGATCGCCCGTTATTACAGATGATGCAACATGTGCCATCGTTATGAATTTGCCGTCACTCGACAAGTTTGAAGCAAATGTCGTTTCGGGTGGTATGGTGATTATTAACAGCTCATTGATCGACAAAAAAGCAACAAGAGATGACATCAAAGCTTATTATGTACCGGCTAACGAAATTGCACTTGAACTTGGTAACCCTAAAGCGGCCAATATGGTCATGCTGGGTGCATATATTGAGCTCACGAAGGCTATATTGCCAGCAACTTGTATTCAAGTGCTTAAAAAAACCTTTGGTACAGCAAAAGCCCATCTGATTCCACTCAATGAGCAAGCGCTTCAAAAGGGTGCAGAATCGGTGAAATAGGATTGGAAAAGAAAAAGAAGCTGGGTTAAAGTCAATAAAATAAATGCATGCGGACTTTGATGTCTGCATGCATTTTTACTTAGAGGATAGAGCGTGAAATAGCCATTTTGAAATACATGAGCAAGAGGGCTTAAAGAACTCCATCACACTTAAACAGTTCTGTTTGGTGAATCACAAAGACTGTTCACAGTAGAGGATTTGAAGCAAATGGGGGACGTGTCCGCTGTTTTATTCGAATTGCCCCTAAAGAGAAATTGGCGGTCAACTCTCGATTTGGGAAGTTTTCTATAAACTTTTTATTCGAGCATCTCCGTAAACTTGACACTACTTTGAATGAGTTGGTAATAGACGTCCATGACCGACTCATTGCCATCGACGCGTTTGAGGAGACCTAATTCTTCATAGTAGTTAATCAGGGGCTGGGTTTTTTCATCATATTCCTGCAATTTAATCAGGAGGTTATCTAATTGGTCATCGACACGTTGATAGAGGGGTGCACCGCACTTGTCGCACATGTCACCGGCTTTTGAAGGGAAGTACTTAGTGTGATAGAGGCTGCCACAGTTCGAACAGATACGCCTGCCTGTGACCCTTTCTATGGCAATTTCTTTGTCTACTGCAAAGTAGATAACAAAGTCGATGCGCTTGCCGTGATCCTCTAAATGCTGTGTGAGCATATCCGCTTGATAAAGCGTTCTTGGAAAGCCATCAATGAGTATTGAACGGTCCACATGCAGCTCATCAGTGACGAGATCAATCAAAATTTGATCTTCAACTAAATGGCCTTTATTCATAATAGATTTGACCTTTTGACCGAGGGCAGAATTTTCGCGAATTTCCTTTCGCAGGATTTCACCAGTTGCAAGGACTTCAAATTTATAAAATTCTTGAAGTTTTGCACATTGTGTCGCTTTTCCAGCGCCTGGGGATCCAAGTAGTAGTATAAGCATAAAGCCTCCTCAGTGTGACGTTGAAAACCAACAGCAACGTCTATATTCGTATAGATTGGATTTTGTTATAATAACTTTATACCTCTAAAATACAGTCTAAAACAAAATTTTAATAAACGAGGATCCTTATGACGCGGCAAAAGGTAATTGAAGCAGCTATAATGCATTTTCAGAAACGCAGGAAAAAATTGGAAGGGTTTGGTTATTCTTTTGAAAAGGGAAAGCAAAGAGCCCTTTTCTATAATGGTTTAAGCCAAGACCAAGTGCACATGACTTTTTCTGTGACAAAAACAGTGACAAGTCTTGCTCTCGGAATGTGTTTAAAAGAGTTGAACGAAAAAGTGGAGTTGACTTTGAAGGCTGTTTTTAAACATTTTTTGTTTGAAGATCCACGCGTTGGCACTATAAAGCTTCACGACTTACTCACCATGTCTTCAGGATTTGAGTGGGATGAGAAAGAACACTTCAAATCTGCGGATTTGACAATGCCTTGGACCCATGAATCAAACCTAGTAGAGTACGCATTGAAACGTCCCTTAAACTACACGCCGGGGACGGTGTTTAATTATGATTCTTTAAATTCTCATATATTATCAGGCGTAATTAAGCAAATGACAGGCAAGTCGATTCAAGATTACTGTACAAAAAAGCTCTTTGAGCCTCTTGAAATGACGTCTGCAATCTGGGAACTGGATTCAATGGGACTGGGCTATGGCGGTCATGGATTAAGTTTGACTCTAGCAGACTTGCTTGTTTTAGGAGAAGCACTTCAAAATAAAGCACTTTTGAACCAATGGGTAGGCGAATCGTATTATGAAGGGATGAAAAAAGGATTTTTTAAAGTGCCACAAAGCAACTATGCTTATGGGTATCATACTTGGATAGGAAAACTCGGTCAGCAACCTTATTTTGCTGCTTTTGGACATGGTGGACAACGGATTATTTGTTTATCAGAGGGTGGAGTTCTGGTGAGTTTTGGCAAAATATGGCCTGAATTTGGTCCTTTGGATCGTTTTTTTGAGGAATGGCTTAATGCGGAGAGTGACCAATGAACGCTTTAGTGGATTTTGTAGAGAATCTGGCGCGGTATTTCAAAGCCCGTCATGTAGGGGAGCTGTTTTTATTTAGTCTATCGGTACTTTTATTGACATGGACGGTTGCAATCACCTTGATCAATAGCCATGACATAATCCCTTTGGATCGTTTGGATACCAGTATTCGCTATTTCATACAGTGGTTTTTGGCCATGACTTGTCATTGTTTTTTGACTGTATTGACCCTGGTGGTTTTTGTTAAAAAATGGGGCAATGTTCCTGTGATTTTGATGTGTCTTGGATTCCAGGGTATTAGCATCGCGTTATTGCTCATGTTTTTGCCGCTCAAATAAAATAGAGGTCTCATAATTCTTTCGCTTGCCCAGGCGTTGGCGGCGACTGAATAAAGGTGATTGCAATGAGAATCATCACGCCTCCTACAAAAAGCCGAGGGGTAAAACTTTCGTTGAGGATGAAGGTGCCTATGGTGGCGACAATGATAGGTTCGAAGGTAGAGATGATCGTCGCGGAACCCGGTCCCACAAGTTTTAGACCTGCATTAAAGGCGATGGCGGGTATAAGCGTTCCCAAAATTGCGAGGGCGACTGTTGCGAAAAGAGCATTTGCGCTTGGAAGCATCATACTGTCATGATTGAATAATAAGGTCAAGCCATTGATAAAGCAACAAGTGGTCAGTACAAAGGCAGTAACATAGAGGGTACTTGTCGCCTTTGTATGTTTTTCGTAAAGACCTAGACAGTAAATTCCGTAGGTCAGTGCAGCGATGAAACTGAGCAAAATCCCGAGTCCGTCTATTGGTAAATCGGGCTTTGCCAGAACAACCCACAAACCGAGGATGGTTAAAAGGACAGAGAAAATTTTCATAAGGTTGAGTTTAGTTTTAAAGAGTAGGGTTTCAAAGACGACGACAAAGACGGGATGCGCGAAAAGTATCAACGTTGCGATAGAGGAATGAAGCCTTCCGTAAGCTGTGAACAAGGTAATCGAGGGGATGAAGTAACCGACGAAGCCAAGGAGGGCAAGGAACCCCTTATGACGAAGTGAAACCGGCGTTTTTTCAGAACTCCGATTGTATAAAAACCAGAGAATGATACTGGCAATCAAAAATCGATAAAAAAGAAGGGTGTTGACACTGACGCCTTCGGCGTAGGCGATCCTCGAGAGCAAGGGCATAAGTCCATAGCCTATGGTGGATATAATCACGAGTACTGTGCCTTTTGAAAAAGGGGTCATTAGGATCTCCTTAGGAATGTATAGTTCACTCACTCTAGTATAGACCAAATTGATAGATTTGATAAATTTTATATATTAGTGATAGTTCTTTGTGATTGAGGGTATTAATCCGATTAAGGCTGGTTAAATCAATATATATTTGTGGAGGCGGCAAATGATAAAATCGATTCTCATCGTAGATGATGAACCTCAAATTTTAAGAGCTTTTCAAAGTGCGTTCGTTGGGACGGACTATTCTATACAGTACTGCGAAAACGGTGCCGATGCTCTGGTGTGTTTGGGCGCTCATGGTGTAGATCTTTTGATCACGGATGTGCGTATGCCTGGAATGGAGGGACTTGAATTTCTGCGCATCGTGAAGGAAAAATTCCCCCGGATTCTCCGCGTTATTTTGAGCGGATATATGGATATCAAGCTTGTTTTTAGAGCTCTTGAAGAAAATCTCGCTAAAACCTACTGGATTAAACCATGGAGCAACGACGAGTTTAAAGCATCTATTTTAAAACTGTCGGAGCTTGAGGAAATATTTAGCAAACGGGCACTTTTAGAGTTTTTCAACAACATGAATGACCTTCCCACGATGCCAAAAATGTATATGACCATTTCGAAATTGATTGGTGAGGATGCCGATGTCGATAAGATTTCTAAAGTGATTGAAAAAGATCCGGCAATAGCATCCAGAATCTTGCGTATAGCCAATTCTGCTTTTTATGGAACGCATACTGGCTCTATACATCAATCTATTATGTATATTGGACTTTCGAATATTAAAAATTTACTATTGAGCCATTCTGTCTTTGAACAAGTTGCCTTGCAAAAGGGCGTTTTTCAAAATTTGTGGGAGCATGCGAGTCGCACCAATGCAATCGCAAGTTTTATTTATGCTGAATTTTTAGGCCGAAAAATACCCCAGATATATGCATCTGCAGGACTTCTGCACAATATTGGACTCATTGTACTTTGGATGCGTAATGGGAACAGTTATTTGGAAGCAATTGTTAAAGAAGACCTTGAAGTCAGCACAATCTCTGAATTGGAAAAGGAACTTTTCAAAGTTACCCACGAAGAATTGGGTGCATATCTTCTGAATTGGTGGGATGTTCCATTGCCGATTGTAGAAGCAGCACTCTATCATCATAGACCCTCATCAAATATGATTATCAATAAAGAGCTTGTTTCAGTAATTCATTTGGCTCACTTCTACGCATGGGAGAGTTTAGGGGAAAAGTTGTTCAAGGAGCCCCTAGAAACCCATGTATTTGAAGATTTAGGCATCGAGCGTGAGGTATTAGAACGACATATTCAACAAATGGAATTCAATCATAAATGAGTAGGGTGTCAAAAGGCCTAGTTGATCATATTCATATCGCATAGAGTTCCGGATGGTTCAACTGGCACTATATGCGTTATGAATAGTCGAGAAACTTACTTTTGACACTCTAATCATAAATGAGTACCGCTGAAAAACAAGAGGGGGAAGTGTTGATGAAATTTGTTGTAATAGTAGACGATTCTGATTTTATGCGCAATATTTTATGAATAAAATTTCTATTATTTGTCAAAATACAAGTGCTTTTATAGAGGATCTTCAGAAGGGTGAAGATTTTTATTTTGATGTGGTTTTATTGAATGAGGGGTTTATGACAATCGATTTTGAATCCATACTGCTTTTTGTAGATGTAGATTTCAACCATCCTTCGTTGTCTATTCCTCATAATCATAAATATTATGTGTTTTCTAAAGATCAAAGGGTAGTGCGAGACACTATCAGTTCATTAAGCATTTTGAAAGAAAAAGGCTTTAAATCTTTTGTGACAGAGGAGCTTTTGTCGACGCGCAAACTCAATGAATTTTTGGGAAATTTCCAAGAGTCGAGTGGGGACATTCAATATCAACATGATTTGGTTCTTGATTCAATGGGGGACGCTTTGATTCTACTTGATGAAGAAGAGCGGATTGTTTTGATCAATAAAGCGGCCCATAAGCTTTTGGGTCTAAAATCAAATGGAGAAACACGTGAAATCAGTGAAATCTTCAGATTGGTGAATGATGGATTTTCAATTGATTTTAGTCGCCTTTTAGAAAAAGCAAAAAAAACAGGGCAACCTGTTGGACTTTCGAATGGGACTAAACTCATGATAAAAGATGGTACAGAAAGGTTTATTTCAGCCAATGTAGCGCCACTACTTAGCAATCATAAACTTGACATGAAAGGCTATATTCTCATTTTTAGAGATATCACTCGGGTTGTCAATGCGGAGATGCGGATACGATTATTTTCTAATATTATACGCACAAGCCTGAATTATATTATTATTATCAATAGAAAATTGTCTATTATTTATACCAACGATGGATTTAATCAAGCATTTCAAGATGATGAGAATCCTTTGTTTTCGAAATCAATCAAAGAAGTGCCGCAATTAAAGCAGCTGGATTTCGAAAAAATAGTAGCTCACATACAGAATTACACCCATTTTACAGATGAGGTGGAACTCATCGTGGCAGGACAAACAAGGACTTTTCTCATGCAAGGCGCCCAACATGAAACCGGCTCAGAAGCTGAGGTTTACTATTTCAATTTTATTGATATTCACGAACAAAAAAATATTGAAAACACATTGACCCGGGAAAGAAAAGTGTTTCAAGATGTCTTTTATCATTCTCCCATTGGCATTTCAATATTGGATGAGCACCATAGAATCGTGCAAACCAACAAATCTTTTTCTGAAATGTTTCAAGTTGAGCTTCCCGCTGCCGAAACAATCGATTTTGGAACTTTGATTGACTGTAGAGGCAAAGATGAACTGGAGCTATGTGGACAAGGGGAAACTTGTAATACGTGTATGATCAATGAAATTGCTGGAAAAATCATTGAGTGTAGACAAAAGGTTCTTGGAAGTGAATTTACAATCTGGCGCACTTTAAATGGAAAAAATGTTCAACTTGCCATTCGCATGAGTGGAGTGCCTGTAGATCACGGCGATAAAGTTAGGGCACTCCTTTTGTTTGAAGATATTACCCAGACAAAAGAATTTGAAAAAATACGGATTCGCAATGAAAGACAACTCCGCGTTATCACGGACAACATGCAAGAAGCGGTGACTTATTTGGCATCGGATGGATCAATCCTCTATGCAAGTCCTTCTCATGAGAAATTGATTGGATACAAAGCGGAAGAACTTGTGGGGACGAACTTTTTTGACCATATTGAAGAAAATCGACATCATGAAACGAAAGAGCAGTTGTTTCAGCGCATTCAGAGAAAGTCAGTCTATAGCGCAGAACTCTCTTTGAAAAGAAGGGATGGGTCTTCTGTATGGGTTGAAACCACAGGCAGCCTTTTGAAGAATGACGACTTAACAGAGTCAGTGATTTTGGTGAGTCGCGATATAACCATCAAACACAAAACCTTAGAGGAGATGCAAAGAGTCAAAGAAATGGCCATAGCTGCCAATACGGCCAAAAGTGAGTTTTTGGCCAATATGAGTCATGAAATACGCACGCCGATGAATGGCATTATTGGAATGACCAATTTGACGCTTTTGACCCAGTTGGATACGAATCAGCGTGAAAATCTTCAAATGGTGCGAAGCAGTGCAGAATCACTCCTCAAAATCATCAACAGCATTTTAGATTTTAGCAAGATTGAAGCGGGCAAGCTCACCATTGAAACTGTTGAATTTCAGCTGGATACCTTACTCAATCGGATGAAAAAGACTTTTCACTTACAGACATCACAAAAAAACATCGATTTTAGGATTGTGACACAATGTGATCCCAAGAGTTATGTGTTAGGTGATATCAATCGACTGACACAAGTGCTGAATAATCTCATCGGAAATGCCATCAAGTTCACAGATGCAGGGTATGTTGAACTCAAAGTTACTGAAATGCATCAGACTTTGAATGAAATAGACCTAATGTTTGAAGTGGTGGATACGGGAATAGGCATAGAAACGAAGTTTCAGTACAAGATGTTTGAGAGCTTTAGTCAAGCGGACGGCTCTATTACAAGGCGATTTGGCGGAACGGGTCTAGGCCTTTCTATTACTAAGCAATTGGTTGACCTTATGGGCGGAACCATTGACTTCGAATCCGTAATGCATCAAGGATCACGTTTTTATTTTAATATGAAGTTCAAAAAAGTCTTTAAAAATTTGGTGAGAGACAATGTGGTACAGGACGAAATACCCGAGGCGGTCTATAGAGGGCGCATATTGCTGGTAGAAGACGATAAAATTAATCAAATTTTGGCAAAACGTTTACTTGATAAGCAAGGACATGATGTGACTATTGCCGAAAATGGTCAAATCGCAGTAGACCTTGTGGGTAAAACAGAATTTGATTTAATTCTGATGGATATACAAATGCCAGTCATGGATGGGATAGAAGCGACGAAGCGCATTAGGGCTATCCCAGGGTGTGAAGATATTCCCATCATAGCGTTGACTGCCTACGCCATTAAAGGGGATCGAGACCGATTTCTCAGTCTTGGTATGGATGAGTATATCTCAAAGCCCATTGATATGCCAATGTTCTACAAGGTGATCAACGAACTCCTTAAAAAAAGATCTAAAAAGGAGTATGAGCCAGTGCATGTGGCCGAAAAGAAAGCTTCAACACGTGGGGACTGGGAGAATTTCAGTGCAGAATTTGACGTGTATCATAAAAATGCATGTTTGGCATTTTCGAAAAAAGGGTACGAAGAACTAGAAAAGCAAGCCCACTTTATTAAAATTCTGTGCATGAGCATCTCAGATGAAGACATAAAGCGAAAATCCATAAAACTTGAATTAGCCGCGCGTAAAGAAGTGGATGAAGAGATACAATTAGCGCTGAATGCCATAAAAGAGTTGGTTGAAGAAAAAATGAAGATTCAGAGAGAGGTGGAAGAATGAGAATACTCATTGCAGAAGATGATTACGTAAGCCGTAAATTTTTGTATAAATTTTTGTGTCGATATGGAGACTGTGACGTCACCGTAGATGGCGTGGAAGCAATAGATGTATTCTTAATGGCTCTTGATGAAGGACGGCCTTATGATTTGGTCTGCTTAGACATTATGATGCCAGAATTGGATGGGATTCAGGTCCTTAAAACCATTCGGAAATTGGAAATTGAAAGAGACATTAAAGAGGAATTACGCACAAAAGTCATTATGACTACAGCGCTTAGTCATACGGATCAAGTCTTAGAATCTTTTGATTCAGGATCAGAAGGCTATGCGGTTAAGCCCATTGATACAGATAAGCTGGTCAAAGTTTTAGAAAAACTCAAGTTGGTTTGACAGGTGAATCGGAGTTGTGATAGCATATAAGCGTTGACCATAAAATCAGGACTGTTATTAGTCCTGATTTTATGGAGTATTTAATTTAAAGGAGAAACACATGGAACAGAATAGAATTATAGCATATGTGGACAAAAGACCCGTAACTGAGATGGACGTTGAATTTTTGCTTCACACAATAGGACAGGAACGCGCAGCACAATTTCAAACGGATGAAGGTAGACAACAACTATTAGATGAGTTGATCAATCAAGAACTTTTTTATTCAGATGCTATCGAAAATGGTCTTCACGAGACGCCGTCTTTTATGCGCGAACTTGAAAGAATGACGGTCAATCTCGTCAAACAGTTTTCGATAAGAGCATTTTTAGATCAAGTTGAAATAGAAGAAGATGAGCTTCGCAGTGTTTATGCGGAGAATGCAGGGCAGTTTTCTCAAAAAGAGCAAGTGAGAGCTGCACATATATTGGTAGCCACTGAACAAGAAGCTGCTTCTATAAAAGCTGAAATAGCTCAAGGCTTAAGCTTTGCGGATGGAGCACTTCGCTATTCGAGTTGCCCCTCTAAGGACAATGGCGGCGATTTGTCTTACTTCTCAATGGGACAAATGGTTCCTGAATTCGAAGTGGCGTGTTTTAGTGGACAGGTAGGTGACATCACAGAGCCTATTGCAACGCAGTTTGGGTACCACATCATTCATATTTTGGACAAAAAACCAGCTGAAGTTCTGGCGTTTGAGGAAGTCAAAGAGAAATTTCACGCCCAGGCCTTAAATCAAAAGCAGAATCGCTTATTCTATGATAAAGTCAAAGTACTTCGCGACAAATACGAGATAAAAATTAACGCATAATGGTTGATTGGGGTGTTTTAGGCCAAAAGAGGAGCAGGATCAAAAGTCAAATTTTGATCCTGCTCCTTCTTTTCATCTTTTCATATTTTCGCGCTCCGAAGGAGCGTTCGGCGCTCCAAAGGAGTGTTCAGCGTCCCAAGCGGACATTCGGCCAGCGATAGCGATACGGCGGACTGGTTCGTATTTCGATCCAGCCTCTTTTTCATCCCACCAAATCCTTGATTTTTTTGAGAAGTTTTTCGGGAGAAACGGGTTTTATCAGGTATGCTTTTGCATGGCATTCGAAAGCGGCCTTGATATCCTCCTCAAAATTTGAACCGGAAAGGATGACTATAGGGGTAGACTTATCGGCAAGTTCGATTTTGATTTTTCGGCACAGCTCTAAACCAGTCAGTCCAGGCATATCTAAATCTGTTAAGCCTGCATTCCCGAAACATTATACCAATGAATCGTTGAAAACCTTGTGAAATGAACGATTTAGGCCTAGTTCGCCTTGACGTTTACCGCATTCCTTGGTATAATTATACCAAGGAATGGAGGTGTCTCAATGTCTCTGGTACATGTGAAAAACAAGAAGAACGGCATCACATACGTCTATGAATCTACGGGTTACTGGGACAAAGCAAAACAGCAAGCGCGG
>JBBRGL010000012.1:0-17834 GCA_038240675.1 Peptostreptococcales bacterium | reverse complement strand
CTATGATTAGGATGTCAAAAGTAAGTTCTCAAATATGCATACTGCATTTGGTTCCAGTTGTTAAAGCCGGAACTATATGCAGTATGAATAGAATCAACTACGGGCTTTTGACACCCTGATCATCTATGCTCTGAATCTGAGAATGAGGTCATTGACAGTATGATTAAATCAAAACGCTTTGAAGAACTGATTCCCCAAGTAATAATCACCGCTATGGCAGCTGTTTCTATCATTATCATAGCCTTCATATTTATATTTATATTTGTTAAAGCATTGCCAGTACTGCAGGCAAGTGGTTTGGAACTCTTCACGACAGATGGCTTTGATCAACAAATATCTGACGCTTTTAACAGCACCGATGAAAACCCTGTATTAAAGTTTGGTATGAAAGGACTCATTATAGGGACATTTTTAAGCACAGGTGCAGCACTTCTTTTCGCTACACTCATAGGCATAGGCGCAAGTATTATTATTTGTGAGTATGTTGACGAAAGAACATCAGAGATATTGGCAAGTCTTGTACGGTTTTTAGCGGCAGTGCCATCTGTCATTTTTGGACTTGTTGGCATTATTGTCATTGTGCCTTTTGTGGAGAAGCTGTTTGTAACAGTAGACCTTCAGATTCAATTCCTCGATTACTTCCAAATGACAGGAAAGAATTTACTTTCAGCCATTATTATTTTGACATTTATGATTGTGCCAACAATCATTTCAGTTTCAATAGATGCGATTAAAGCTGTGCCTAGAGCGTTTAAGGAAGCAGGCATAGCACTGGGTATGAGTCAGTTTAGGGTGGTTGTAAGAATTGTGCTGCCTAACGCTAAAAGCGGATTGATATCAGGCGTTATACTGGGTGCAGGTCGCGGCATAGGCGAGGCGATTGCAGTTTCAATGGTCTGTGGTGGACTGGGGATTATTCCGAATGCAAAATTTGGTTTTTACAACCTATTAGCACCAACACTTCCCCTCTCAGCTGCAATTATCAATAAATCTGAAGCCATGGGTTCAATGCCTGTTGAAAGCGCTTTATTTAGCGCCGCTTTTATACTTCTGTTATTTGGTATGTTTTTCGGAATAGTAGCAGGTTATGTTGAAAAAAATATGAATAGGAGGGTCGGCTCATGAAAACAAAGAATCATAAACTCTTTTCAATACTCGGATTGACCTATTCATGGATCTCAATGTTGACAATTATAGCCGTCTGTCTGTTCCTATTCATTACGGTTTTTTATTATGGACACTCAGTCATAAGCATTGGCTTCTTAACGCAAGAACCTAACGCGTCAGCCATGGACTTTGAGGGAAGTGGTATTTTGACACCACTCATAGGAACGCTTATTCTCACAATCGTCGGCATAACGGTGTCATTGCCATTTGCACTTGCTACGTCAATATACTTCCGTTATTACGCAAAAGCAGGGCTACTCAACAATCTTATTTCACGGGCAATAGATATCCTCTCCGGCGTACCCACAATTGTAATTGCCTTATTTTCACGGGCAATTTTCACATTGCCCCAATTTGCATGGCTCAGCACCATGGTCGAAGTCGGAGGCAATGCTTCGAGTAAAGCCTATGGGAAATCATTCCTTGTAGCAGGGGTTACAATGGCAGTGATGATTTTGCCCTTTATCATAAAAGCAATCACCGAATCCTTAAAATCTGTTCCACAGAGCTACATTGACGGGTCTATAGCCCTTGGCGTCACAAAATGGCGGACGATCAGTAAAGTTGCACTTCTGACAGCAACGCCGGGAATCGTGACGGGAGTACTCCTTGGAATGGGCAGAATTATTGGCGATACTGCCATCGTTTGGCTTGCACTAGGAGGGACACTTCGAATGACAGGCATGCAACCTTGGTATAATGTGAATAACTGGCTATCAACCCTTCAGAATACAGGATCAACGCTGACTTCGTATATTTACTATACATCGCCAGCCGGTGAAGGCAATAGCTATACAACTGCCTTTGGCGCTTCGCTAGTCCTCATGCTTTTGATCATCCTATTCAATTTCTTGTCCGTCCTCATTGGACGCGTTCTATCGAGAGGAGGTGTTAAAGCATGAAGAAAAAAGCTATTAGTATGAGTGGCTTTAATGCTTATTATGGCTCCCATCACGTTCTCAAAAACATCAATATGACCCTTTCACAGAATAAAATAATCGCTTTTATCGGCCCATCGGGTTGCGGAAAGACCACGTTGATAAAATCCATCAACCGCCTTAATGATATGCATTCTCATTTCAAAACATCTGGTGAACTCAGCGTATTTGAAAATAATGTTTACGCACTGAAAAAGAAAGAAGCCATAGAGGAGCATAGACGGCATGTAGGTATGGTATTTCAACATCCCAATTTATTGCCCATGAGCATCCTCAAAAATGTGTGCCTCCCTATTGAAGAGCATTACAAAGTCACAAAAGAGCACGCTGAGTCATTGGCCATCGAAATGATCAAGAAAACCTCTATTTATGAAGAAGTAAAAGACCGATTACACAAACCAGCCCTGTCACTATCGGGAGGTCAACAACAAAGGCTTTGCATCGCGCGCTCCATGATGCTAAAGCCCAAAGTACTCCTCCTGGATGAACCCTGCTCAGCCCTTGACCCTTATGCCACCTCTGCCATAGAAGAAATGCTCATACAATTGAAAAAGGATTGTACAATTGTCATTGTGACCCACAATATGGAACAAGCCATGCGCATTTCCGATAATACAGCATTCTTCTACAATGGTGAACTTATCGAACAAGGCGTTACAGATGAAATTATGGTGTTCCCACAGACGACGTTGTTAGAGCAATATATTACGAGACGCATCTAAAAGACCATTAAAGAAAAGCCCCAAAACGAGTCGACTATATGGTTACAAAAAACACCTTGAGAGCAGTGCAGTACCTAATTAGAGCTCAGAAATAATGCTGAATGCATTTTGAACATCTGCCGTCGTTTGTGCTAGATTAGCCTAATGTGCATCCATGAGCAAGTTCATCCCCAGAGGAATTCGATTTAAAATCACTGTAAGTGTGAGAGCGCCTATGGAAAACGTGCGTCCAACACAACTTCCACACATCTTTCAATTAAAATAAAAACAACGAGATGTGGTCTACAGGACTTCCATTAAAGGAGACGAAAATGGACAAACTTAAAAAAACAAGGCTTAGAAATTGGATCCAAGTATTTTTTGTTGCACTAATCGGGCTCATTGCCATCAATAAAGGCTTGACGGAAATGGGTACAAACATACCCTTTATATCCGATGCATCACTTCACGCGCTGTGTCCATTTGGGGGTGTAGTCACACTTTACAATATTTTCACATTAGGGACGTTTATCTCAAAGATCCACGCGTCAGCCATGATTCTCATGGGTATTGTGTTTGTACTGACACTTTTATTTGGACCAGTATTTTGCGGATGGGTTTGCCCGTTGGGGTCTATTCAGGAGTGGATAGGCAAGCTCGGCAAAAAAATATTCAAGTCAAAATACAATCATTTCGTCCCTCAAAAGATAGACCATGTTCTGCGCTACTTGCGTTATGTCATCCTCGTCATGGTGATTATCGTCACAGCGCGCTCGGGATATCTGATGTTTGCTGATGTAGATCCCTACAACGCACTCTTTACATTCTGGTATGAAGACGTATCGGTCAAAGCGCTGATCGTACTGGCTTTGACCCTTGGCCTATCCTTATTTATAGAGCGTCCATGGTGTAAGTATGCGTGTCCCTACGGCGGTTTATTAGGCCTCTTTAATCCTATACGCTTTTTCAAAATCAAACGCAATCCTACAACCTGTATCTCCTGTAACCGTTGTGATCACAGTTGCCCAATGAATATTGAAATATCAACAAAAGGGGATGTAAAGAGTTTGAGTTGTATAAGTTGCCTAGAGTGCACATCGGAATTCAGCTGTCCAGTAGAAGACACAGTGACTCTACAAATGGGACAATTCAGCAGTACAGCTAAGAAGGAGGCGAAAGATGAAAATTAAAACACCTCAACTAGCGCTCATAGTCTTTATCGTGATTTTTGGGGGTATAGGACTGAGTGAAATCTTTGAAATTTGGTCTACAACAGCCGACAAAACCCCTGCCACGTATAAAGACGGAGAAAACGCAGGGAGCTACAACCCAGAGGACATTAGAGGCTCCTATAGCTTTGAGAAAATAGCCACCTTTTTCGAAATTGACGTCAATGTGTTATATCAAGCGTTTGGCATACCAAAAGAGACGGATCCATCCGCGATTTTCTCAAAAGATATAGAAGCCCTCTATGCAGATACAGGCGCGGAAATAGGAAATGAATCCATGCAGGTTTTCGTGGCACTCTATAAAAATTTACCCATAGAAATAGGAACGACGGCACTCCCTAAACAAGCAGTGGATCTAATCCTTTCACTCAATCCCTCACTACTGCCAGAGCAGATACAGTCCTTAAAAAACAACACAGTAGTGATCGAATCAAAAGGGGAAACTCAAACGCAAACGCCTACACAAGTCACCCCCATATCAGAACCAGCGATCAATGGCTCTACGACATTTCAACAAGCCCTCGATCTAGGCATTTCCAAAGAACAAATAGAAAAAGTTATAGGCGATGAACTGCCAGCTACCAATCAAACCATAAAAGACTTTTGCACAAGCCAAGGCATAGCATTCTCGGGTATAAAGACTCAATTACTTGAACTGGTCAAATGATGATTAGGGTGTCAAAAGTCCTTAGTTGATCATATTCATACCACATATAGTTCCGGATGGGTCAAGGGGAACTATATGCGGTATGAATAGTCGAGAACCGTACTTTTGACACTCTATTCAAGGATAATAGTCAAAGAAACGACTCGGCATATCGGGTCGTTTTCTTGTGAATTTTAGCCCAAGAAAAGTATTACGACAACGTAAAAATAACCCCATATCAGCGCGGGTATTTGATATAATAAATAGGGATGATCATGGGTTTGAGTTCTGGGGTGGTCTCCCTTTATATCAACCCGACTTTCAACAAAACCACTTAGTTTTGCCACCGGACGCTTGGTGTGGAAAAATTCCGCAATAGATCACCAGTGTGTATATGAAATTGATAGACCCATTAAAAGCACAAACTGCAAATGATGCTCTCAAGAGTTTTGACGAAAGACTCAGAGCCGTCACAAATGCTGCAGGACGTATTGGATGGGGTTCGGGTGATCTCATGAGAGAAAAAGCCCTCGAACTCGAAAAATTATAAGGCAGTAATGTTCCGATTGATTGGTATGATGGAAGAGACGACGGACGCGCTGAGATGGATGTAATCTCCGGGAAGAGACGCATCCACATAAAATCAATGCTTTTGGATGTTTTTGGACTCTAAAGAGGGCACACCATTTCAACTACTGGTCTGACCTAAAACAGAGCCCCAATGCATTAAAATTAGGAGCCCTCTCGTGTCGACCCAATCTTTGCCCTCAAAATCAAATCTTCCCGTAGGGGAGTGTCTCCGCGCACTCCCAGCATTTGACCTTACAGATCCCAGATACCAAAATCCAAAATCCCATTCCCCAAACATTAACGTTTACCTCTCCCAATGACAATTTATACAATCTAGAACAAATTATTGTTTACAGCGGACTAGCATTGATATATCCTTATAGTAGTGGAAACACTTGTGTCAATTTCGCTCTTTTGGAATTCTAACCACCCCTAAAACCAATTACATAAAAATCCGACAACCAGAAGTGCAATACCACTTCTGGTTGTCCAATTAATGAATAAAAGGAATAAATAAACACCGTTGTTACAATGAAACTTCAAAGTTATGATAAATATATTTTGAATGGCATATCATCCAAGTTCAGATGCACAAGCTTTTCAAAATTTCAAAGAAAATAATTTTTGATGGTAGTTTTTCCAAAACCAATACAACGTTTCAACTAGTCAAGCCTGACCCTGAAAAGGTTCTTAGCCCTTGTTGTACATATCCCCAATCCCGGAGGAATATCGATGAAACAGAACCCATACAATCTATTGAGTCGATCAAAAGAAGAATTAGTGGATATGATTTCGAAGCTCATAGGCAAGCTCTCTCCAAAAGAGCGTACGGAGTTTATTTCTAAGTTCATCAGTGCTCAAGTTGCACTAGAAGAAATGGGAGAAGATGGTGAAACTGAGTTTATTAAAAGAGTAGAGACATTTTGTGAGGCCTGTTTGGCAAATAAGTACTTTGTTGATCCTTACGACGTGAGCAATTATGACTACCGCGATTACAATAGTCGTCACAATTACTATGAGGATGAAGACGACACAGCACTTTTCGAAGAGAGTGAGTGGGCGGATCAATTTTCAGTATTGTTTAACCTTGCTATTATGCATTCCAGAAACGAGGCTTATGACGTTTCAAACAAGGCGTTTGATCTATTGCTTGAGTGTCTTATAGAAGCCAGTGAAGATGAGTCTATTCTGGGTACTTATAACCCAATAGATTATATTGAAATGGACTGGGACGATCTATTTAGCGAAAAATTCATCTCCATGGAGAAAGTTATTGCAGATCCAGTGACCCTTGCATCAGAAGCAGTCGCGCTATGGATGGCTTTTGGTGATGCATGTACTGATCCTTTAATTAGGACCTTCAATGAAATTGCCTGTATAGAAAATGCTATTTTATCGAAGATATCTGAAACACCAGATAGTTGGAAAGACCAACATCAACTCTACACCTTATTAAAAAGCATCTATGTTGCCCACAATCTTACTTTTAATGACTTAGACCTCCCCAAGAGCTTAATTGTCCATAACCCTAATTTCTTGAATGACGTTGCTGAAGGCTATATTCTTCGAGGTATGTGGGAAGAGGCTACGCTGACAATCCAAAATGCAATGACTCTTGTCACTGATCAAAAGATAGTATTTGAACTGAAAATAAAAATGGTTGATTCCTTAGAGCAACTCAACAAATTAACAGAAGCCTATGACATTGCATTTGAGATGTATAGCCTTGAAAATCGCCACAGCCTTTATTTGAGGGCTAGAGGTATAGCCATTAAAACGTGTGGATTACAAGCTTTCATCCATCAAGTGACAGCATCTCTTTTGAACAGCTATAATTACGATTTTATGATGGCACTGCTAAGAATGTATTCTTATGAAGGGGATACTCAAAAGCTCATCGAGACAGTCCTAAAAGCTGAAGAGGGCATGCGTCACAACTATTCGAAATATGCCTCAAAATCAATACTCTATCGTGCAATAGGGCATGAGGAGTTACCAGAAAGTGATTTAAAGGCATATCTTGACTCTATCGAAGTCAATAAACTTGAAGGCGTCATGGACATGATTAATCAACCAAATGATTACAAAGAAAAGAACAACATGATCTCAGCCGCAATTGGCTTGCTCAAGGGAATGGTCCAATTCCATATAAATGCTGCTTTACGAACCCGATATGCAAGAGCGGCTTACTATGCTGCAGTTATCAAGGATTTATACATTGGAATGGATCAAAAAAATAGTTTTGACCAGTACTATAAGCGAATACTCATTGATAATAGCCGCAGACCAGCGCTTAAAGATGAATTCAAAAAGAAACTGGAGTAAGAAAAAGTATGGTTTCAGTTTCCGACGCACTAATGCATCTGAAAGCGAAAGCAGAAATTTTGCTGAATAAAATGCCTTTCGGCTCGAAGCGACGTCCATGTCAAGTAGCGCGCTAGGCAACCAATGTGTCGACCCGGCGTTAAGAATCACTTCATTTCAGTAGGGGAGTGTCTCCGCGCACTCCCAGCTTTTGACCTTATAATACCTGATCCCAAATCCCAGATCCCTGATCCCAGATCCCAGATCCCAAATCCCAAATCACCAGCAAAGCGCAGTCGATTCTAGATACCCGCCCCCAAATTCAACCCCCAAAAGGAGAGACCAAAATGGAGAAAATTCTATTCTATGGTATGACAGGCGAAAAAATGTGCTTTCAACATGTTTTAATGAATGCACTCGATCTTGCCAATGCTGGTCATGAGGTGAAGATTATTTTTGAAGGTGCATCGGTGAAGTTGATCGGGACATTCGAATCAGAGAGCAACCCGTTCTACAACAAAGCCAAAGAAAAAGGTCTCATCGCAGGTGTTTGTTTGGCCTGTTCGAAAGTGCTTGGCGTCTACGATGTCAACTTAGATTCAGGGCTGCCTATGCTAGAGGATATGAATGGACATGCGGGGATGAAGGGGTATGTGGAGGATGGGTTTAGGGTAGTGAGCATGTAGAGGTCGCTGAAAAACTGCGAATTTCTTCATATCTATGTTGTATCAAAGGACCGGCTTCAAGAGATTATGAGTTGAAGCCTCATGCTTTGTGAATCAAGCATGTACAACTCCCTTCGGTATTTTCCCACTTAACGATGAAACTGTTAAGTTATAAAGATACGCTGACTTGAGCTCCAGTCCTCGTTTGATATACTCCTCGAACTTCTTGATTTTGATCAACCTCTAAAACAAAAAGTTTCAGAGTCTCAGTATTTTAAGACTAATGTTGATTTAAGCTTTGATCCAAGTCCAATAGGAGCAAAATTACCAAGTAAAACGAATGATTTTGGGTGGTTTGATTTAAAAAACGTGGCAATATTTCAACTATTCAAGCCTGACCCCGAATGAGGTTCAATATCAGGATCACATCTTACCGTAGGGGAGTGTCTCCGCGCACTCCCGGCTTTTGACTCAACGGATATCAATCAAAGACACCAAATGCTAGAGTAGGCCTGCCCCCCAAATCATTTTAGTGCCTAATCATGCAGGAATTTATTTTGTATTGGGATTTGATCCAAGTCCAATAGGAGCAAAATTACCAAGTAAAACGAATGATTTTGGGTGGTTTGTTTTTAAAAACGTGGCAATATTTCAACTATTCAAGCCTGACCCCGAATGGGGTTGCAAAGACAAGAGATAGCGCTGCGAATATTGGGACCCTAAAATAGGAGGTTCTAAATCTTATGACATCGGATCAATTAGTATCTCAAATAAACAACTTGAATATCTGGAAAAAGGGAGATCAAAGAGCGCCACATAAGCCCTTGCTGATTTTGTATGCACTAGGACGGCTTAAGAATGGTCAAAGTGGCATGATGTCATACGAAGAAGCGAGAGAACCGTTGAAGCAACTGCTGATAGATTTTGGACCTTATCGACTTTCTTATCATCCCGAAGAACCATTTGTCAGGTTGACACGAGATGGGATTTGGCGGTTGAATCAAGACCTGGACAAAGTGGAAGTCAACAGCAAATGGCTTGTTGAACATGGTATTCTTGGCGGATTTAGTGATGATGTGAGGAAATTATTCGACGAGAACCTAGGACTTATCAGAGAAGTAGCCGAAATCATTCTGCAATCTCATTTTCCTGATTCCATGCATGAAGATATTTTATCAGCAGTAGGCCTTGATTTGGATTTTGTGTTGCGAAGAGTGCGCATTAGAGATCCGAAATTTCGAGATAAGATTTTGATTGCTTATAGATATAGCTGCGCGGTCTGCGGGTTCAATGTGAGGCTAGGCAACCAGTTGGTTGGCGTTGAAGCTGCACACATCAAATGGCATCAGGCAGGTGGACCAGACAGCGAAGAGAATGGCATTGCGCTCTGTTCGATGCATCATAAACTGTACGACAGAGGTGTTTTTACAATAGCGCAGACAAAGCAAATTGTTGTTTCTGAACGTGCTCATGGCACATCGGGTTTTGACGATTGGCTAATGCGGTATCATGGCAAACACATACAAAGCCCTACTCAAAAGAAATACTACCCAGAAGATGAGTTCATTAACTGGAATGTGAGAGAGGTATTTAAGGGAGAAGGGCGGGAGTATTTTTAGGGGTGAAGAAATGGTTTCAAACGTCAACACATTAACGAAACTGAAATTAACACAAAATTGATATTCATATAACATCCAAACGACACGTATCGACGTTCTTGAAACCAAGCTTTATAGTGTTCACCGTATTTCACTCAGAGAAAAATGTTTTGGTTTGTCTAGGTTTTGAAAAAAACCCAACGTTTCAACTTTTCAAGCCTGACCCCGAATAGGGTTCATTCTGAGTGAAGAGAAGAATCTAGAATTTAAACAAATAAAAAAAGAAAGTGATGAGGTGTTAAAATGGGATTGTTTGATAAAATGCGTGAGCCGGTATTCTTAAAAGAGAGTAGTGATGCACAAAATCAATTGGAAAGATTAAAAGAACTTGAACTAAAACTCAACAATGACGGGAAACAAAGAATTAAGCAAGACATTAAAATGCTTGAATATGGTATATTTGGTGAGAAGAACATTGCTTTCGAACTCAAGAATAGCCACATGCCGATGTACATTTTGCACGACGTTTACTTAGAAAGTGACGGTCTAACCGCACAGATTGACTACCTCGTTTTCACAAGGAAGTTTTGCTTTATTGTGGAGTGCAAAAATCTTATGGGCGATATAGAGATCAACGCTAGTGGCGACTTTATACGGACAACGGAATTTGGGGGAAAGAAGAAAAAAGAAGGTATTTATTCACCAATTACTCAGAATGTCAGACATATGGATCTGATGAAGAAAATCAGATTAGATAAAAGTGCCAACTTCCTCCATAAAATGATTGTGGGTAGTAATTTTGATAATCAGTTCAAGTCTATCGTGGTTCTCGCGAATCCTAAGACCATTCTGAACGCCAAATATGCTAAAAAAGAAGTTAAGGATCAAGTTTTACGTGCAGATCAATTGGTAAGTTATATCAAGGAAGCCTATAAACAATCAAAAGAAACCGAATTTTCGGAGAAGGACTTTCAAGCATGGGCCGAGCGCTACCTGAGCGATCACATTGAAAAGGAACATGACTATACTGATAAATACGAACAGTACTTGATACAAGAAACGGCACAAAAGGCAATAACAGAGACTAAAGCTGAAACAAGATCCACATACAACAAACCAGAATACAAAAAACCAACTGCACAAAAAAAAGAATGGAGTAAGTCAACGTCTGCAAGTTCGACATATATCAAACCAGTTTCGGTAATCCAACCTGCGGTACAAACTGCTATCCCAGTACTGCAGACAATTGTGGAAATTGAAGTCAAGAATATAACTGCTACAAGTTTAGAAGAATCTCTACTCTATAAAGAGCTGCGCGAGTTCAGATTGCAACGAAGTAGAGAGGAAGAGATTAAAGCCTATTATATTTTCAATGACAATCAAATGAAAGACATTGTTTCACAGATGCCAATGACCCATGATGTATTAGTTTCAATCAATGGATTCGGAGAGGCAAAAGCGATTAAGTATGGGAGTGATATTTTAAAGATTGTTAAAAAGTTTAGATGACTGGATGTAAGAGATGCTCAGAGATTCAGTTAGTTATCAGGGACCATGATGCCCGTTTTATAGTGTTGAATTTACAAAAGCATATCCATCACATATTGACCAGACAAAGGATGGAATTGTTTTGAAATAAGTGACACCTGATTTTTTCAAGTTCTAAAGTTTGACTTCAAATGACACAGATACAGATTATTTAGCTTTGCCGTTTTTATTATCATTAAAACAGGTGTTTTTATAAAATGCAATTTATCTAGTGAGATAAAAAGCTTGATAAAACGAGGAGTGTCAAAGTGAGTAATTCTATTTCTTTAAAAAATAAGGTCTACAGCCCAGCAGAAGATCTCTTCGTTGAAATTTTCTGTGAAACATTTGGACCTGAAAAAACGAAAAACTTGTTCATTCAATATCCATTTATTGATATCTACGGTGGTCATAGGTCTATTGATTTTGCGCTGGAGAATGAAGGCGTTCGAATTGCTATTGAAATTGATGGAGAGCAGTATCATAATCCCAAATTGATCTCTTCAACTAAATATAGAGATGATCTCTTGAAACAAAACAGCATGATACATCAAAATTGGCGAGTTTACCGTTGGGTGTATAAGCAGTTAAAGGATCAAAAGGATCGTGTTAAGGATGAACTGGTTACTTTTCTTGGGGAGTATCCTGAGTTTAAGGAGATTCTTTTGAATATGCCTGCTCAGAAGGGGCGGATCATCGAGTATAAAGAACATCAGTTATCTGCTCTGGAAAACTTAGATAAAATGCGTCAATGTGGTGAATCTATTGCGCTACTGTACCACGCAACTGGAACAGGCAAGACGGTTACGGCAGTTAGCGATGCAAAAAGGCTTGGTGGTAGAACACTTTTTATAGCACATACAAAAGAACTTGTTGAACAAGCCTATAAGTCATTTAAAGAGCTCTGGCCTGAGATTTCTATTGGTTATTTTAATGGTGAGGACAAAGATACAACTTCCCATGTTATTTGTGGAAGTGTTCAGAGTATATCGCAGAATCTGAAGGCATTTGATGAAGAGAGTTTTACGTATTTAATTGTAGACGAATGCCATCATGGGACAGCGACGACTTATCAAAAAATATTGAATTACTATAATCCTAAATTCACTCTAGGTTTGACCGCAACGCCTGATCGATCAGATGGTGAGAGTGTACTCGAACTTTTTAAGAATATTGCCCATAAACTTGACATAAAAACTGCAGTTGAGCTAGGTGAATTGGCATCTGTTCGATGCATTCGCGTAAAAACAAATGTGGACATCTCTCAAGTTAGGATAAATGGCATAAAGTACAATACCCAAGATTTAGAATCAACGTTGTTTGTGCCAGAGCGGAATACACTTCTAGTGGAGACGTGGCTCAAATTTGTTAAGGATAGAAAAACCGTCATTTTTTGCGCGTCGGTGAAGCACGCAGAGATGATTGCAAATCTCTTCAAAGCATCAGGAATAAGTGCAGAAGCTGTCTCGGGGTCACTGCAACAAAATAAACGAAATCATATTTTAAGGCAGTATGACCAAGGTATTGTCAAAGTCCTTTGTGCTTGTGATCTACTCAATGAAGGTTGGGATAGTCCAAGTACAGAAGTCTTGTTCATGGCAAGGCCAACTATGAGCAGAACAATCTATATTCAGCAATTAGGCAGAGGAATGCGAAAGGCACCGGGCAAAAGTGAAGTGCTTGTATTTGATTTTATTGATAATGCAAATTTATTCAATGCGCCTCATTCCTTACACCGAGTCTTAAACATCGCTGAATATAAACCGGGGTTGTATGCTTTAGCACCTAACCATCTAATGGCATCTGAAACAGCACTAATTTTTAATGGTGACAAACCGACAGCCCTTTTAGACATGCCATTAAACCTTTCTGATTTTGAACTCGTGAATCTCTTTAGCTGGCAGGAAGAAGTGAAGGATATGATCTCCCAACTTGAGTTTGTCAGGATGGTGGATGTTCAGACAGAAACAATTGAAAGGTATATCAGAGAAGGTAAAATGACAGCAGATATAGAAGTGCCAATTGGTACAGATCGCAAGTTTAGATATTTTAAAGAAGAGACGGTTAAAAGATATGCTGCGACTTTCGGGTGGGATATTATAACAC
The DNA here is from genome assembly GCA_038240675.1 of Peptostreptococcales bacterium. GTDB lineage: Bacteria > Bacillota > Clostridia > Peptostreptococcales > Acidaminobacteraceae > JBBRGL01. The sequence continues at coordinate 4,383 of JBBRGL010000012.1, read as the reverse complement.
CTGAAAATATGAAGCTTAAGTTTATGGAGATGATCGAAGAGATGGATATGTCGTATTCTTATAAACCTATCCTTCTCAAAGCGATGTTTGAGTTATCAAATGATGAAGGGAAAGTCCGATTAAGTGATGTGGTCGATTACTTTGTTTCTTTTTATGAAGATCGCAAAATGAATGGTCTGGTGATTGAAAAAAGTAATAGTTTATATTGTCGTAAAGATATTGCAGATAAAGAAGTTGAGCGGAACATACTCTCAAATCCCTTTAAGCGATTTGAAGATATGCGTTTTATGAAGCATTCGAGAGAGATTGAGTATATTGAGTTCAACAGCATCATCTGGAAAAAACTTGATGGAGAGGAAAAGAAGATGATTATTAAGCAGTGTGATGTCAAGCTTGATGCCTATTATTGCCGCTTAAAATAAGTGATGAATAGAATATTTAAAAGTAGTCAACACTTTGTAATAAGCTACCTTGAAAAAAAAGAATATTATAAAATGGGGCTCATTATGCCCAAAGCTTCAAATCTATGAATCATTCATCATAAGCATTATATTTGACTCTAACAAAAGTTAGTGAAGAAAAAGAAATTTATAAGGATAAACTTGCTTTAGTTACTTCATGGGCTGTATTGCTGCTTATACACTGAAGGTGGTTGAATTAAGCCGAGATAACCACAAATTTACATAATTGATAGTGGCCTTTGAGTAAGATGGTAAATACAATAATTCTTTAATTTATTGGTTGCAAAATTCAGATGGGGAAGTGCTATATGTCAAAACGATTACCTTATGGTATCTATGAACAATTGGTAAATCAAGTGATGGACGAGTCAATCAGTGAAATTTCTGATAACGCTTCGGTGCAAATAGAAAAAATGGATTCGTCAGTCTCTGATGTAATATTAGGTCAATATATTGGACAAGTCGTGAGGCGTGTTCTGCGTAGTATAGAAGATAACAATAATTTAGTTGAAGATCGTGTTGACTTTTGCAATGCTTTACTAGGTTTTATGATTGGTTATTTGAATGCTCAAATGAAAGGAAACAAAGAAATAGTCAAACAGTTAAAAAATTATCTAATTAACACAAACGGGAATATGCTGTTAGCTGTTGTTGAGAGTAGAATATTGCCTAAAGGAGCTGACCTAACTTTAGTACGACCTACAGCTTCGATAGCAAAAACGAGTCTGTTTACAGGTTCAAGCCACGAGCCTAAAATGGAAGCAGAAATTCGAAAGGAAATAGCTAGTTGTGATCGGATTGAATGGCTGGTCTCTTTTGTGAAATGGACTGGGCTACGATTAGTTAAAGATGCATTAGTCAATTTTACTGAAATGGGTGGTAAACTTAGAATTGTTACAACTTCATATATGGGTGCAACTGATTACAAAGCTGTTGAGTGGTTGTCTAGGCTTCCAAATACAGAAGTGCGGATTACATATGATACTGAGAGAACGCGTTTACATGCAAAAAGTTATGTTTTCTGGCGCGAATCTGGATTTAGCACTGCTTATATTGGATCATCAAATTTATCAAATTCAGCCATGACGAGCGGATTGGAATGGAACGTTAAACTTTCTGAAAATGACTCAAAATCTATTTTAGACAAAATTCAAGCAACTTTTGAAAGCTATTGGAACAGGCCAGAGTTTAAGTCGTTTGATCCAAATATAGATGGAGAGCTCTTGAAAAAAGCATTGATAAGAGCAAGAGGCAATGATTTAGGGTTGATGAATTCTTTAAATGTGCATTTTTTCGATATAAAACCACATTACTACCAACAAGAAATTCTTGATATGCTTGAAGCAGAACGAACGATTCACGGTCATTTTAGAAACTTGGTAATTGCAGCTACAGGTACTGGTAAAACTGTAATTTCAGCTTTAGATTACAAGAAATTTTCACATGATTATAAAAGTTCTAAACTGCTTTTCGTTGCTCATCGCAAAGAAATACTTAGTCAAAGTTTGCAATGTTTCCGCAATATTTTGAGAAACTCAAATTTTGGTGGGTTATTAGTTGATGGATTGAGACCGGATAGCTTTGATAATGTTTTCATTTCTATACAGTCATTTAATTCCTTGAGCTTAGTGAATACACTTGATTCAAATTATTATGATTATATTGTAATTGACGAGTTTCATCATGCTGCATCAGACTCTTATGAAACGTTATTAAATCATTTTAAACCTAAAGTTCTTTTAGGATTAACAGCAACACCTGAAAGAGCTGATGGTAAAGATATATTCAAGTATTTTGACAACGCTGACTCTATACAGCTTCGATTGACTGAGGCTATTGATCGAAAACTGCTGAGTCCTTTTCATTATTTTGGGATTACAGATAATTTAGATTTTCAAAATGTTAGGTGGCAATCGGGCAAATATAACTTAGAAGATCTTGAAAATATCATGGTACTGAATAATGAATCCGCAAAGAATAGAGCGGAGCAAGTCAAACACGCTTTGGAGGAATATGGCCATGATTGGCCTGAAATTATTGGACTTGGATTTTGTGTATCTAAGCTTCATGCGAAATTTATGTCAGATTATTTTAACAACTCAGGGATACCATCAGAGTATCTAACTTCAGATAGCGCTTCGGAGCTTAGAGAGTCAGTACAGCAACAGTTAGTCTCAAAAAAAATCAATTTTGTTTTTGTTGTTGATTTATATAATGAGGGAGTTGATATACCTGAAGTCAATACGGTACTATTCTTGAGACCAACTGAAAGCCTAACGGTATTTTTGCAACAATTGGGGAGAGGATTACGCTTATGTGAAGGCAAAGAAGCGTTAACAGTAATCGATTTTGTTGGGCGACAGAGAGCAGAATATAATTTCGAATCACGCTTTCGAAGTTTGATGAAGCAAACTCGCCGTTCAGTTACTCAGGAGATCAAAGACGGTTTTGTGCATGTGCCTAAAGGGTGTGCAATATATCTTGAAAAAATAGCGCAAACCGTTATTCTTGAGCATATCCAGAATTCAGTGAATAATAAAAAGCAAATTTTAAGAAAAATAATGGATTGGAAGAGGAGTGAAGAGCAAGCTAGTCTAATTGATTTCTTTAAACATTGGCATGTTAAGCCGCTGGAAGTTTATCGAATTGATAATAAAAAGACAACACTATCAGGACTAATGGCAAGAGAAGGCATAAGTGAAGAAATTGAATCCACTTTAGCGAAAGGTTATGCTAGACTGGCCTGCGTAAGATCTATTGATTGGTTTCGTTTTTTGCTTGAGCATTTACCAAAAATCAAACTAAATGATTTTGATATTACGAATTCTTATTCGCCACGGCAAGTAAGATGGTTTGAGATGTTGTTCTATACTTTTATTAGTCGTGAAGGTAGTACGGGTTGGACTTGTGTGCAAGATGCATTTCGAACTTGGTTCTCGATTGAAACCTACTTTGAAGAACTATTATCAATAATCCAATTGACGTATGATCAATTGGATCTCATAACAAAGCCATTGATTTTATCCTCTAATGATCAAGTGTTAGAGCTACACGGCATCTACACAAAAAATCAAATTTTGTGTGCAATGAATTATCATACTATACAAAAGTGTATGTCTCACCGAGAAGGCGTGTTGTATCTTAAAGACCAGGATGTAGATATTTTCTTTGTAACGTTAAATAAATCGGATGCTGATTATACGGAAACTACATTATATGATGACTATGCAATTGATGAAAAGCAATTCCATTGGCAATCTCAAAGCGTTACTACGGACACTTCAGATACTGGAAAACGATACACACAACAATTAAGCAGGAAAACAAAAGTACTTATGTTTGTTCGCCCATATAACAAAGTAGACGGGTTTACAAGTCTTTATACCTGCGTAGGGTTTGTAGATTATGTATCTCACAACAGTTCAGCGCCTATTAATATTATTTGGGAATTACGTGAATCTATGCCTGCCTATTTATTGGAGATTGCAGCAAAGGCCGAGTAAACTTTGTGAATATAATTTTTTAATTGTATTCAGCATTATTACTCACATTTCAAGGATTGGAGCTTAGAATCATGATTGGTACAATATTGTTGTTTATAGTGACTTTAATAACGATTTTTTGGAAGCTGGGCTTTTTTTCATCAAGTCTTACCACTGAAGAAAGATTAACTATAGATATAAGCGTTGGGGAACTAATTCAAACATCCAAAACTTATACACAATTGAATGACTATGTGACTTTTGATGATGTGGATCATGTTAGATTGGCACATATAAAAGCTTATGAGAGAATAAAAAGATCTAGGTCGTTGTTAAAAGACCCTAACTATAAGCAGTTTTATAATGGGTATAAAGGGCTAGATCTATTTGTACTTGGCGCTTCGCTATATCGAGTGGGTAGCCCCGAAAAAGGTTACATC
>JBBRGL010000011.1:0-18022 GCA_038240675.1 Peptostreptococcales bacterium | reverse complement strand
GGGTTTACAGGCTGTGGTGGTCCAAAGGTACAGGTACTCAGATTTGCGACGTGGGATTCGGAAGCAGCACTTGAAGTACAAAAGAAAATTGCACTGCGATTTGAGGAACTTAACCCCGGCGTAAAAGTTCAAGTTGAAGCGTATGGCGATGGCTATGAGCAAAAGCTCGCTGCCGGATTTGGAGCCAAAAATGCACCCGATGTTATGTATATGTGGAACTTCCCAACTTACAAGGCATCTCTTGAACCGCTGAATACTTACATGAGTGCCGATGAAAGCTTCAAAACCTTGGAAACAGATCTTTACCCAGGAATTTTGAATTATAGCACCATTAGTGAACAGGTGTTAGGCCTTCCAGTTGGCTATACATCTCATGTCATCTACTACAACAAACTTCTTTTCAAAGAAGCGGGTGTCGCTGAACCTACAAGTGATTGGACTTGGGATGAGTTTAGAGCGATTGCTATGAAGTTGACAAACAAAGAAAAATCCATTTCTGGATTTGCAGTGCCGACACAACCTGATCCCTACGATTTTGAACAGTTTCTCTGGAATGATGGCACTGCTTATATGTCGCCTGACGGCAAAGTTGTAGACGGCTATCTCAACTCAGAAGCCACACTCAAACGCATGCAGTTCTTTGCAGACATGATCAAAGAAGGTTCTGCAATCGGCGCACAAGATAGCGTCAGCAAAATGTTTAGAGGCGGAAACGTCGCCATGCAGGAAAGCGGCATTTGGCCACTTGCTCAGCACAAAGAGGCTATTGGAGCAGAAAACTTAGGGATTGTAAGCCTTCCTAGAAGCCAAAAGAATATACCTGCCACAAGCGTCATTAACTCTTCGGCACTTTCCATGTCAAAGGACTCCAAACAAAAGGAATTGGCATGGAGCTTTATCAAATTTTACACCTCGTCTGAAGCCGTCAAAATGCGCGCCGAAATCGATTTGCCTGTTCTTAAAAGCGCCGCAGAGGAGCTTGGGTATACAAAAGACATCTACTATGCACCTTTCTACAGTATGTTAGAGACTTCAGTCGGTCATACACCGTCTTTCCTACTCAATGACAACTACAGCAAAATTGCTGAAAAAATTAGCTTTGCCATCGAAAAGGTCTTTGTAGACACCATCAACGGTGAACCTGTAGATGTGAAAGCTGTCTTTGATACTGCAGTTCAGGAATGCGCAGAATTCTTCTAAAGCATCAGTAAGGCCCTGTGCCACACAGTGAGGCACAGGGCCATTTTTATAAATGGAGGGTGTAATGCACACAATTAATTGGAAAAAATCGACCCCGTATCTTTTTATTGCACCTTGGATTATAGGCTTTGTCATTTTTACCCTTGGCCCTCTTATTTTTTCGCTAATCATCAGCTTTTTTAATTGGCCAATTGTGGGAGACGTGAATTTTGTAGGCTTTGACAACTACATCAAAATGTTCACGAAGGATAAAATGTTTTATCATAGTTTAGGGGTTACCATGAAATTTGCGTTATTTTTTGTGCCGCTAGACATTCTTATTGCCTTAGGACTGGCGGTATTACTCAATCAAAATCTTAAAGGTCAGTCTTTTTTCAAAACAATTTTTTATCTTCCCTCTGTCATATCAGGGGTTGCAGTCTCAATGATATGGCTGTGGCTCTTCGACTATAAATTTGGCATGATCAATCATATTCTGAACATGTTTCATGTAGCGGGTCCCAACTGGCTTGGAGATCCCAAGTGGTCCATTATTGCCATGGTCATTGCAAGCCTTTGGGGTCAGGGGACTATGGTGCTTATATTTCTGGCGGCCCTGAGGGATGTGCCTCAGGAATTCTATGAAGCGGCTACCATCGATGGGGCAGGACCCGTGACCCGTTTTTTCAAAATCACCCTGCCGCTCATTACGCCCGCTTTGCTTTTTAACCTGATTATGACCATTATTTCTGCTTTTCAGCAGCTTTCCTTGGCACTGCTCATGACCAAAGGCGGCCCTTCAAATTCCACCTATTTCTATGCGATGTACGTCTACAACAATGCCTTCAAGCATTTTGAAATGGGCTATGCATCTGCAAATGCCTGGGTGATGTTTCTCATTATTTTGGTGCTGACTATGGTGGTCTTTAAATCCTCGTCCCTCTGGGTTTATTATGAGTCCGAAACAAAGAAAAAGGAGATTAAGTGATGCGTCGATTATCTAGTATGCAAAAGGTTGTTATTTATGGATTTTTGCTTTTCTTCTCCCTTCTCTTTATCTTCCCTTACTTTTGGACGGTGATGTCGGCCTTCAAGGGAGAAGTAGAGCTGAATAAGTTTCCACCTGTGTGGTTCCCTTCTGTATGGCATTTTGAAAACTTTGCAGAGGCATGGACCTCACAACCTTTCAATGTCTATCTTTTCAATTCGGTCATGATCGTTATTTTCACCACTTTGGGTCAAATTATATCCTGCTCTCTTGTGGCTTATGGGTTTGCGCGCTTTCGGTTTTGGGGCAGGGACGTCCTTTTCGTCATCCTGCTTGCGACCATGATGGTCCCTTGGGATGTGACCATGATTCCTCTGTATATGGAATTCAACGTCTTTGGGTGGATTAACACCCTTAAATGCCTCATTGTGCCCGCTTTTTTTGGGTCGCCTTTCTACATTTTTCTACTTCGCCAATTTCTGCTCAGTATTCCGAGGGAGCTCGAGGAAGCGGCTCAAATTGACGGCGCCAATGCATTCCAGATCTATTGGTCGATTTTTATGCCCCTGATCAAACCCTCCCTAGTGCTCATAGGTATATTCAATACCCTCAGTGTTTGGAATGATTATTTAGGGCCACTGATTTTCATCAACGATCAATCAAAATACACCTTGACCCTGGGTCTGGCACAGTTTAAAGGTGTCGGCGACGTGAACATGAGCGCCGTTATGGCCATTACCACTTTGGTTTGTATACCGCCTATTATTGGATTTTTCTTCGCTCAAAAGCAAATCATCGAGGGTATATCCAGTACAGGTTTGAAATAAGGAGGCTTATTGTGTGGCAATTAGATAAAATGGATTGGACGCATCTTGAAACACTACAGCGTAATAGATTGCCTTCTCGGGCCTATTTTGAGCAAACTGCGCCTCAAAATGCCCTTTACACGTTGAATGGACAGTGGGATTTTAAATATCTCGAAAGTCCGCTGTATATTGATGAAAATTGGTTTAAAGACTGGGCTACCGCTGGCGAAACCACTTCGATGGATGTGCCGTCCTGCTGGCAACTGAAAGGCTATGGCCAAATGCACTACACCGATCTCCATTATCCATTTCCTATTGATCCGCCACTTGTGCCCTCTCAAAATCCCACAGGAATATACCACAGAAGCTTTAGGGTGGATCATGAGGTTCATAAAAAAGCCAAAACCTTAATACGGTTTCACGGAGTGGACAGTGCGTTTCACATTTGGCTCAATGGAAGCTGCGTAGGCTATAGCCAAGGGAGTCGTATGGTTGCCGAATTTGATGTGACGCCTTACCTCGTGGAGGATCAAAACGCATTGGTCGTCGTGGTCTATCAGTGGTCTGATGGCTCCTATCTTGAGGATCAAGATATGTGGTGGCTCAGTGGCATTTTTAGAGATGTAGAGCTTGTTTTTCTCCCAGAGAATCACATTTGGGATTTCAAAACTGAGACACATCAAACAGCATATGGCGCCAATGTAACGTGTGAAATGAACTTAGGTTCAGTAGAAAAATCGGGCATTACTGTTCTTGTGACCCTTATGGACGGCGTCCGCATCATCGATCAAAAGACAGCGGAGTCCTTTGGAGAGAACGGTCGACAGAGGGTGCAGCTATCCATTGAGAATCCGATGCTGTGGAATGCTGAACGTCCATTTTTGTATGATTTGAAACTTGAAGTGCTGTCAGCTCAAGGGTGCAATCAGACTATCATCGATAAAGTAGGCATACGTTGGATTTCAGTGGAGGAGCATAGAATACTGCTCAACGGTCAGCCTCTTTTCTTGAAAGGGGTCAATCGCCATGATTTCCACACACAAAATGGGCGAACGGTGACTTTAGAGGACATGCGGAAAGACTTAACGCTCATGAAAAAGCACCATATCAACGCTGTACGAACAGCCCATTATCCAAATCATGCCGATTTTTATCGACTTTGCGATTCAATGGGATTGTACGTGATCGCAGAGGCGGATTTGGAATGTCACGGCTTTGAACTGACCCACGCCTATGACTGGATTACGGCTGATCCAAGTTGGGAAGCGGCCTACGTGGAAAGAGGGGAACGGCTTGTACATCGAGACTGGAATCGTCCTTCAATTCTTTTTTGGTCACTTGGAAATGAATCGAGCTACGGCAGAAATTTTGTTGCAATGGCAGCAGAGATTAAACGACTTGATCAGACCCGGTTACTGCACTATGAAGGGGATAAAGACACCCTCATTTCAGATGTCTACAGCACTATGTATTCAAGTATCGAAATGCTTGATGAGATCGGCAGACAAAGCGGTGGCGTAAGGCCTCATCTCATCTGTGAATACGCCCATGCCATGGGCAATGGACCAGGGGCTCTCGCTGAATACCAACAGGTTTTTGAAAAGCATGAACGGCTTCATGGGGGCTTTATTTGGGAATGGCTTGACCATGGCATAGAGGTAAATGACCAAGAGGGACGCATATACTATAAATATGGTGGCGATTATGGCGATGCACCTCATAACGGCAATTTCAATCTAGACGGCCTTTTGTTTCCAGACAGAACGCCATCGCCGTCCCTAGGCGAGGTGAAACATGTATTTGCGCCTATAGACATTGAAATCAGTCAAGTGGCACTGCGTGGAAGGGATGGAATGCAGTTTAGTGTCTGGACTAAAAACAAACAATCCTTCGAAGATCTCAGTGATTTTACTATTCGCTTTTGCTTAAAAAAACAAGGCAAAATCATGAGTGAAGGATCTATAGAGCCTGTGCTCTATGAAGCCACAAGACCAGCGCAAAAAATACACATGGATTTGAGGATACCCATAGACACCATGGATTTAAAAGACGCTTATCTTCAAATGGATGTGGTTTATAGAAGCGACAAACCATGGGCGAAAGCGGGTGATTTAGTCAAGCGGGTGGAATGGACACCGGCAGACTTAGCGCTACACTATACACCAAAAATCTCTGCAGAAAAGGTGTGCCAGCCCTGGATTCTCGAAGAAGAAAAAGGCATACTCACCCTGAGGAGAGCGCAGACGGTCTACCGCTTTGACCTTGGGAAAGGAAAGTTAGATCAGGTGATTCACGGTGGAGACGTGTTGGTTCTTGAAGGGCCACGGCTGAATTTGTGGCGAGCGCCCATCGATAACGACAAGGTTTTGGCGAAGGATTGGAAGGATAAGTACGGCCTTCATTTAATGAAGAGCAGCCTCAAGTCTTACGACTATAAAGTGGATCAAGGTCAGGTGACGGTGATTCTACAAGAAATTGTAGGCGCTCCAAACCAAGATTGGCATTATACTGTGGAATGGGTTTATACCTTTGGAAAAGAGGGTAAAGTAAAAATGAAAGTCAAGGGTCAATGGCACGACCCTCATAGGCAGTACCAGAGTACCTTACCGCGCATTGGCATCAGGTATAAGCTAAGCCCAAAATTTGAGGACGTTACTTGGTTTGGAAAAGGCCCAGGTGAAAACTACAGCGATAGCCAGTCAAGCGTCATGACGGATTTGTTTATGAGTTCCATTGAAGGGCTCAAAACAGATTATCCTTATCCTCAGGAAAACGGCAGTCGCAGTGGCGTCGGATATGTGAACTTCGAAGGCAATAAACACGCTCTATCTATCCAAAATGAGCAGCTCATGAGCTTTAGCGCACTGCGCCACAGTCAAGAGGCTTATGAGGCGGCTACGCATGTAAATGCCCTAAACCCCAATAACTATGATGATGGCATTCACTTTTGTTTGGATTATTTGCATTCGGGACTTGGCAGCAATAGTTGTGGACCGGCTCAGTTGTCAGAGCATCGTATCAGACCTCAGCATTTTGAATTTTGCGTCGTATACAGTTTGGATTCGGAGGCGGTATAACATGAAGAAATCAAAGGGCTATATGTCCGAAAAGTGGCTTGAGAGAGAATTTTCGTTGGAGGAATTGCCCTTTAGTCGGTTTGGAAGTTACTTCGTCATCGATTTGATAGAAGAAAATGAGCGTAAGTCTCTGTATTTGAGAGATATACGCGGGGGTGATCTGCAGTCTGGTTGCCAATTCTTAATAACGTTTTACAATTCAGGCAAACAAGTGCCCCTCACTCAACTCAAAATTCACCGTTCGGCAACAGAAATTGAGTTTTCATATAAAAAAAATGCCCATTTTAAAACGCGCCTTTGCATGCCTGAGCCTGAAATGCTCATGGTCAAAGGGGAGGGCCTTGATCTTAAGCTCACCTATGTGCATAGGCGCTATGACAGTATTTATCCTTTGTTAGACGGCTCCTACGAACTGGTCAGCTACTCTAAAGAAATCAAATACCGCCTGAGAAACCTCAGTGGACAGTTTAACCTTAAAGCCCCTTGGGAGAGAATTGGCTCAAAAGAAATAAGTCTCAGCTTTACAGAGGACTATGTATTCACCCTCAGCAGCTATAAGGTCGTTGAAAACGAGGGTGGAGGCCAAATGACGGACTATGAAACAGGACTGAAAGCGGTACAGGCGGATTACACTAACTGGGTAGAAGGTTTTTTGAACGGTCCAGAAGGGCGTCATTTGTGTGCGCTGAAAGGGACGAGGGGTGCGCATTTAGAGGAAGCGCTCCTTATTCTCTGGATGAATATCGTTGCACCAGAAGGCCGTTTGAAAAGACCAGCTATGTATATGAACAAGCACTTTATGACGAATATATGGAGTTGGGACAATTATTTTGGCGCCATTGCCTTGGCTGTTTCTCATCCCGACTTGGCGTGGGATCAGTTGATGTTCTTTTCAGATCACCAACATAGAACAGGTGCATATCCGGATTATGTCAATGATCAGTATGCGTCGTTTAGCTGTCTCAAGCCGCCTATCGCCTATTTCGCCTATGAACAAATGACCCGACTCAACCCAGAATACTTTGAAGCGAACGAGAGACTTGTCTCTTTTTATGAAACAGCCAAGCACAATACAGAATTTTGGCTTAATCACCGCATGACGCGGTATGGACTCCCTGCTTATTATCATGGCAACGATTCGGGATGGGATAACGGTACTTTCTTTCAAGAAGGAGTTCCAGTCATTACGCCAGATTTGGCGGCGTTTCTGATCTATCAGTTAGATGGACTTGAAATGCTTGCAGTGAAGTTAGGGCGTTCAGATCAAGCAAGGCAGTTTCACCTCCAATCAGAGGTTCTCCTTGAACGCCTTATTCATCTTTTGTGGCGTGAGGAAGACAAGCGCTTCTCGGCCATTTATGTGACGACAAATAGCTACATCACTTCTGGAGATACCCTTCAAGCTTTCCTGCCGCTTCTCATTGCCCATAAACTCCCCTTGGCCATTCAAAAATATTTGATAGAGGGGCTAAATGACGAAAAACGATTCTTGAGTCCCTTTGGTCTCGCGACGGAATCAAAGCTCAGTCCGCATTACGCCTATAACGGCTATTGGCGCGGTCCAATTTGGGCGCCGACTACCTATTTGATGATTGCAGCCCTTAAAGGGTGCGGCGACTTTGAATTGGCGGAGAGTATACGCCTCAAGTGGTTACACCTCGTGGAAAAAAGTGGATTTTATGAAAACTTTGATCCTGTGACAGGTGAAGGTCTTGTAGATCCTTCCTTTGCGTGGACAGCATCGGTTTATTTAAGTCTTCTCAAACCATAAGTTCATAGAGCATTTTCTAAAAACGCATGGTATAGTAGAGGAATAGAGACGCATATATTTGATTAGGGTGACAAAAGCCCTTGTTGATCATATTCACGCTGCATATAGTTCCGGATTGTTCAACTGGAACTATATGTAGTCTGAATGTTCGAGAAACATACTTTTGACATCCTAATCATATTTTTAACTTTATGTATAAAGAGGGTGAAGCAAATGGCTACTATCAAAGATATTGCAGAGCTTGCAGGGGTATCACCGGCCACTGTGTCAAGGGTCTTAAACGGCGATAGGACCATGAGTGTTAAGGACGAAACCAAAAAACGTATTTATGAGGCGGCTGAAGAGCTTTCCTATGTGCCTCTCATCCAAAAATATTCAGAGCGTATTCTGAGGGGAAATGTCATTCGCATTTTGGTAGCCCACGCTTATACAGTCCAAACAGAAGTTGAAGACCCTTATTATTTATCCATTCGCTTTGGGATCGAATCAGAGCTTCCAAGGTACCAAATGGAGGCGGTGAAACTGTACCGCAGTGAACAGGGTGTGTTTGACCTCGATGAACAAGGCACTTATGATGGCATTTTAATGATTGGGATATTTTCGAAGGCTGAGATTGCTGAGTTTGAAAGACTTTCTAAGGACATTGTCTTTGTAGACTATGACCCGGAAGAAGAGCACTATGATTCCATAATGGTCAATTTGCAAGGCGCCATCGTCAAAATGGTCACCTATCTCGAAGCCCAAGGGCTCAGCGAAATAGGGTATATAGGGGGTAGGGATGCGGACTGTGAAGGTCACGATCCCATTGACCTACGGGAAAAAGCATTTAGAGAAAATAGAAGTGATGAGCAAAAGTTATGCGAAGAACATATCCATATTGGCGAATTTTCCATGGATTCAGCGTATGACCTAGCCATTCGGGAAATCAAAGAGAATGGTTACGCCCAGGCTTATGTGGTCGCCAATGATTCCATGGCCATAGGGGTTTTGAAAGCCTTTCGAGAAATGAACATTCGCGTTCCCGAGGATGTATCCCTCATCAGTATCAATGATATTCCTACAGCAAAATTCACCTTTCCGCCACTGACAACGGTGCGTATTCATTCTGAATACATGGGCATTGTAGCGGTTCGAATGCTGTACGACAAGCTTGTGAACAACCGGGACATTCCACTCAAAACGGTTGTTTCTATGAAACTCATTGAACGTGAAAGCGTTCGCAAACCTTAACAAGCGCCATTCAAATTTGAAATGTGGAGGAGACAAAATGAGAGCCATTAGACAACTTGACGAAAACCATATAGCAGACTATGCAGACATTGCCTTTAATGCCTATCCAAGCTTTAAAGATTTCAGCCCAGAGGCAAGACATCTCTATGAGGAAAATGTCCTCTTGATTATGCGGACAGATCCCGGTGTCACCTTCTTTGGCCTCTTTGAAGACGAAACCTTAATCGGCGTCATGCGTCTATTTGATTTTCAAATGAACGCTTTTGGCGTTATGATTCCCATATCGGGCCTGGGTTTTTTGGGGGTTCATTTGATGCACAAGAAAAAAGGCGTGGCGAGGGAACTCGTCGCATTTTATGAGGAAAGATACTTAAGTCAAAAGGTTCCCATTGCGTCACTCCTACCTTTCAGACCCGATTTTTATAAGCCTATGGGCTATGGATTTGGAACCAAAATGCGTCAGTATCGGATTCCCACAGAATTTTTGCCCAACCTCCCCAAAACCGATTTTCTCAGGTATCTGACGCCTGAGGACATGGAAGCAATACTCGACTGTCATAAACGGGTTGTTCAAAAGTCCCACGGACGCATTATGAAAATCGGCGATGAAATACGGGATTTGTTTGGAGAATCTGTCAACCGTGTTGTTGGAAGCTTTGATGATAAGGGGCAGCTCACAGGCTACCTGGTCTATAAATTTCAAAACGGCAAAGCAGGCAATTATACCATCAACCATTTAGTGGTCAAGGAAATGATTCATGAGAGTCCAGCGGTCCTCAAAAACCTCCTAGGTTATCTCAAAAGCCAGCAGGATCAAATAGCCCTCGTGATTTTCAATACGGAGGAGGAGCATTTTCACTATCTGTTCAGCAATCCCCTCAACGACACGCACAACTACATTCCTTATGGATACTTGGAGACCAATACGGAAGCCATCGGCATGATGTATAAGGTCATCGATACGGCGATGGCATTTGAGCAGTGCGGCCACAGGGCCTACAATCATGTGAAAGTCACTTTCCGCCTCGATATTGAGGAAGATTACAGTAAAGAAGTAGAATCCAGTATTGTGACCCTCGATGGAACAAAAGCCGTTCTCGGAAGCGGTGGCTATGACGTCACCCTCAAAATCAAACGCTCAGATTTCTCGGCGCTCTTTATAGGCTGTACCTCCATCAGTGGTCTTTACGGCCTTGGCCTTATTGAACTAGATGATGAAAGTTTTTTAAACGCATTAGATTTAGCGTTCTATACCCCTCAAAAGCCAGTCTGTTACACCGATTTTTAAAAACTAAAAGCCTTGATTTTTAAAAATTCAAGGCTTTTTCAATTCGAAAATAATCCACAGGGGTAGGGGTTCCAACATTTCGCGTTCTTATGCCCTTTGCTTTAACTTGGCGTCCTTGAGTAAATTCTTTTCAACCGTTTTTATGCGAGGGATTCAATCCAAGCGACAAAAGGGCGATACGCAATTTGTTTTGAAGAACTTACGCAGATGGATCTTTCTTGGATTCTTTGAATAGCTTTTTGGAGGTTAGTTTTATGTCCGAAGTTTACGGCCGAATAGAGAATGTTCAGCTCCTGAAGTGTCTCCATGGCCTGTTTATTCAGGTTCGTAGAACCAAAGGTTACTTCATTTTCATCAATCCAGACAAGCTTGCCATGGATCATATCGGCGCATAGATAGAGGGTGAGGTTTTTGGAGCAGGATTTAAAAAGATGACTGAGATGATAGCGGTTCAAATCGTTTTGGAGGTTTGCGTACTTTGGCGTATACAGCATCACACACACGCCGCGCTGCGTGGCGCTGACAATAGCCTGCGTGATTTGTGGATCGCCAATATAGGCCATGACTATATGAAGGATTGTTTGAGCTTTATTGATCAGTGCCAATAAATCAGATTTCGCTTGAAAGTGCTTTTGACCATGGCGGAATCGATTCATGATAAAGGTGACGCCCTGGGAACTTTTACACTGCGTTTTCCCCTGTTCGAGGCAAGTTTTGAACTGTGACACAAGGGTCTCAGAATGGAGGAACACCATAAAATCGTGATAGGGCCTTCCTAAAAGGTCACTGGTGAATTCTTTCTCTTCAACATTGATGCCACCCATGCAGAGAATTTCATCATCGATAATGAAAAACTTAGAATGGTCATTCTGACAGACTTGATAGGTCATTTGGACATTGGGATGGTGTAGAAGCGCATGCGCGAGGGGATGGAGTGTCCGAATGACCTTTGAGGGTTTGCCTTTCATGGGATAGCCCACCGCCAAAACAGCACTTTTGAACGCCAAGAGTGGCGGCAATTTTGGATGGAATAACGACAGGCGATGCTCTTCGGCGTGCTCAAAAATACCGCCAATTAAATCTTTGCTCAGGGTGATTTTGACGCCTCTATCGGCGGCATCAAGGACGCATTTGGCGAGGACAATGCCGATATTATCCTCGCGCCAAATAAACATTTGGATGTGAAGGGTGCGTTTAGCACTTTGAATGCTTTCTAAAAGTATTGGAAATGCAGTTGCTCCGTTGAAATACAACTCAGACGTCAATAAAATTCACCTCCTATCCTCACTATTATAACCTCTTATTGTGTGATACGTACTGCGAAAATTTAGGGTATAATAGTAAAGATGATTAAACTCAACACATGCGAAATAGAATGACGGGGGAAGAAGTGGATAGAGTACAGGATTTGTTGGACAAACTCGAAGATATTAAGAAAATCTCCTTTAAAGAACCCGCTTTGGCCTTCGAAATGGCGGATCAGATCCGTCTAGAGGCACTGTCGAAAGGGCACAAGGGTATAGAAGCGAGTGCTTTATTTACAAAGGCATTGGCATGTAGATCTATGACTAAACTGAGTGCGTGTTTTGATCATGTGTCAGATGCACTCACTATTTTTGAGACCCTCGGCGACAATCAAGGTATTGCCGGATCCCTCAATCTCATAGGCGTCGTCTACTATTATTATGCCATGTATGATCAGGCCTTAGCATTTTTTTTGAAAGCGGAACTGGTATTAAAGACATTGGACGATTATGTCATCACAAGTCGGCTCTACAACAATATGGGTGAAGTTTATCGAGAAGTTGAAAATTATGACGCCTCTCTGCACGCCTATCAAAAGGCTTTGTTGATTTGTGAAGCCCACAATTTCGCATATAATGCGGCTGTGATCATGGAAAATATCGGTGAAGTCTTGTACCGTTTGGGAAACTTCGACGAAAGTTTGAGTTATTATACCAAGAGTTATGCCATTTTAGAAAACACCCATGATCTCACGGCGCTGGCCGAGTTAGAAAATCGTATAGGGAAAATTCACCTTCAAAAGAAAGAATATGAATCCGCACGGGCATATTTTGGCAGCGCCCTTGAGCGTCTTGAATCTTTGGGGAACAAATATTTTTCTATAGACGTTCTGATTAATTTTGCTATGCTTGAACGTCTTTTTGACCCTGAGCTCTTTGTCCATTACTTGAACCGCGGAATTGTTTACGGCGAAGCTTTAGGTGCTCGAAAGAAACTGAGTCAAATTTTTCAAATGTTTGCTGACTATTACGAAAGCCAAAAGAGCTTTGAGGAAGCCCTTGAGTATTACAAACGCTATCACCGTATGGAACAACTGATTGAGACAACAGTCATAGCAGATAAATTGGAAATTATCAAAATTGAAATCAGTAAGCTTGATAGCGGAAACGAACGGGATAAAATCAATGCCCTCAACCAACAGCTGGAGCAGAATATAGAACAGCAAGAAAAGATGTTGGATTCCTTAGAACAAACAAATAAGCTCCTCAATGTGCAAGTCATCACCGATGAACTGACGGCAATTTACAACAGACGAGGCTTAAAACAAGCTTTTGCAGAATATTGGTTCAACCATGAACAAAGTCCATTTAACTGTTCTCTCTTCATGATTGATATCGACAAATTCAAACGATTCAACGATTGTCACGGCCATGCGGAAGGGGACGCTTGTCTCAAGACAATTGCAAAAACCTTGAAAGAAAAATTTGAAGGTTATCAAGGCGTTATTGGTCGCATTGGTGGAGAGGAGTTTACCTGCTTTGCCCTTCTTGACACATTAGAGGAGGCCCATGTATTAGCAGAAACCTTGAGAATAGCAGTAGAGGCCCTAGACATAACCTATGTTTGGCAAGGCGAGAGTTATCCTATAACCATCAGTATCGGCCTATGTTTTGGGAATAGTTCAAAGTTTGAAGGGCTCAATGAACTGTATAGATTAGCTGATCAAGAGCTTTACCGCGCCAAGGAATTTGGTCGGAACTGCATCTTTACCACCACGCGGTGATAGCTTTTTGAAGGCATAAATTTCTCTTGGCTTGGACCTGCACAGGAGGGTCTAAACTCAAATCAAGGAGGAGAGAAGTCCATGTATAAAATAGGAGTGTTTTCTCAGAATAATAAGGGCATGTGCATGATAAAATAGACACATGGGTGAGTTATGGCAATCAAAAGCAAAGAAAGTAAAGAAAACAAACTATCCATTTATACCAAAAGGGCAGCAATTCTATTTCTCATTTTGGCCATTGCTTCATTTGGAATCAGCTTAGTGATTAAATTTTTATAAGCGGTAATGTCTAGGCGGTCGCTAGCTGTTTCTACCCAATTATTTGAATCCTGCCATTTGTTTTTAGCGCAGCATGAGGCGTAAGAACGCAAGAACAAAACGGGTCTCAAATTTTATGCAGCATGAATATGATCAACTAAGGACTTTTGACACCCTAATCATCCACCATTTAATCAATAATCATGGCATAGCGTTAGAAAGTACCCAAGTTAGAAGAAATCCCAAAATGTTTTTCCACCCTTTGCGTTTCTTCGCGATCTTAGCGTGCTTAGCGTTATGCTTGTTGTTATTTATTTATCTCGAGATTCCAACCTCCGCGCCCTCCCGCCTTACTCTGAACCAGAAAGGATAAATCCTATGACACATCAAAAAAGCAGATTAGTCCACCTTTATAACGAAACACCCCTCGAAAACCTAAAACCCGTCATTCTGCGGTATCTTTCAAGTCTAGTACACCCGATTGAATCTTGGTTAGAAGACCATCTCATCAAGGCCAGACTCTTTAGAATCGAGAATGCAGAAGAGGAGACCATCGGGTTTTTTGCACTAGAAGAAGATTGTCTTAGACACTTTTACGTGGACTTGCCCTATTTTGCACAAGGGCCAAAATTGTTAGAAGAGATTATTCAGGCCTTTCAACTCAAAAAAGTTTTCGTCATGACCCAGGACCAAAAGATGGTCACCCTCATTAGCGAGTGGAATTTTGACATTGAGAAAGATGCCTGCTTCTTTATAGATGTTGATGGACAGAACCCACTACCCACAAACCCTGAATTAGGAACAATGAGAGAGGCACTGCAAAGGGATGTACCCTCAATCCGACAAATCGCACTGGATTTTTTTGACGATGCAAGCTCTGGGTTCAACAGCCTAGAAGAGCGCATAGAAGCCAAAACAATCTTTGTCCTTCAGGAAAGCCAGGACATACTTGGATTTGGCATTGTCGAAGCCAGTGCCCTTACACCCACAATAGTCAGCATAGGCATGTTTGTAAACCCAGCCTTCAGGCGCTGCGGAGCAGCACGCACTATACTCGTGGGCCTCAAAAAGTGGGCTTACGAGAAAGGACTTGTTCCCGTCTCCGGATGTTGGTACTACAATACCCTCTCCCGTAAAAGCCTAGAATCCGCCGGCATGATTGCCGCATCCATAGGATACGAAGCAGTCCTCAAAGGAAAAGAAACCCTCCCCCTCCGCACAGGCAATCCACCGGGGGAATTAGTCGAGTAGGTTTATGTTTTAAAATTAATTCGAAGTCAGATTGTTGAAAGCATTATTAGCCTTCTATTGACAGTTTCTTTTGGAACAGTCAAAATAAAAGTACAACCATACATTGGAATTAAGGAGAATAATAGAATGAACGAATATGGTCAAACCTTAGAAGTGTCAGAAGAACAGAATCGATTTTTAGTGAGGGTCTATGCTTGGATGTTTGTTGCTCTGTTGATTACCGGCATTGTAGCGGCAGTATTTGCAGCTAATGGTTTAATCGAAGGATTTATTGGCGCCACGGGTATGTTTGGCCTGATTGGCATTATGGTCCTTCAGTTTGTCATGGTGATTTCCCTTTCGGGATGGGCGAAAAAAATGTCAGCGACAACAGCTATGATTGTATTTTTCTTATACGCGGCCCTAAATGGCATCACTTTTTCGCTGTTTTTCTTGATTTATACGCCTGGCTCCATCCTCAATGTATTTTTTATTACGGCTGGACTCTTTGCCTTTATGAGCGCTTACGGCTACTATACGCAGAAGGATTTAACGACTTTCGGCAATATGCTCATCATGGCTCTTCTGGGCATCATCGTAGCGGGAATCGTCAATATGTTCCTCAAAAATTCGATGATGGACTATATCATAACCGTCATTGGGATCTTGGTCTTTATTGGGCTAATTGCCTACGACACCCAGAAAATCAAGAACATGAACATCATCGGCAACGACGGCACAGAAGAAGACACCAAAGAGGCCATTATCGGTGCCTTGACCTTGTATTTGGATTTTATCAACCTCTTTATACGATTGCTGCGCCTTATGGGAAAAAGACGGTAAGGTGTATTTAAAGTTCTATCAATTTCAAGAAGCCGTCGGTAATAGCCTCAATGTAAAATTGCTTTACAACCATTGCAATCAAATAGTTCGCGTAGGGGAGGGTCTCTGTGCCCTCCTGCCTTTGAATGCATTATAATGTCCAAACAGCCCATTCTCTAAGCACTATCATGAGAAATGGGCTATTTTTATAATCCTATGCAAGAAAGCAAATAAAGGATAAAATGGGCATGCATACATTTCTTTAAAGGAGAAATCGAGAATGAATAAAAAAAGAATGGCTACTTTAGTCAATATTGTTTCATCAGTTACTTTTACAGGTGCTATGATCTTGATGGAGCATTTGAATATCTCAAGAGGCATAGTCCTTGTAATCGGAATAGCACTACTTGCTTTATGGTTTGCCGCCATAAATTATATTTATAAAAATATAAGATTGCAGGATATGATGACAAAAGTAAACCAAAAATAGAATTCTATCCAATTGCGCATGTAGCTGATCAAGTATTGAAATATGCTGTCATAATGGCGCGTTATAATGACAAGTGGATTTTTGTGATGCACCGTGAAAGAGCAACATGGGAACTTCGAGGCGGGAAAAGAGAGGATAATGAAACAATCCTCCAAACTGCAGAGCGAGAATTGAGAGAAGAAACAGGTGCTCAAAAATTTGAATTAAAACCACATTACAGCTACTCTGTTTCGGGAGAGTCGAAAAAATCATTTGGACTGCTCTGTTATGCTTAAATCACTGAATTTGGGAACGCTTTATTCAAAGAGATTGGCGAAATCAGAGAATTTGAAGCACTGCCTCTCGAACTGACCTATCCTTTTATCCAACCTGAACTCTACCACAAAATTACGAAGCGCTTAGATGAAGAGAAGCGTTTTTAAATCGGTCTTTTCTGAGGAGGGTTAAACTTTAATGAAAATACATCTAATCCTTGCTTTAGTAATGAGTTGTTTGTCCCTATTCTCTGATTCGGGGAAAGAAATCATCAATAGTACAGAAATATTGAATAATTTCAGTTTGAGTACAGACTATCAATATGCGTTGGTTAAATCTGAAGAAGTCACGAACACGTTTGGTCATAAAATGACGAATACCTATAATATTCTGTTACACAAGCTTGCAATTGCAGAACTCAAAACTGTAAAATTTGAATTTACTGAGCCCAAAGCAATCTATTATCATATTTCGACCAAGTCAAATGTCAACCGTCCCGAACCTCTTTTTTTGAAATATGAAGGCGATTTTTCGACCTACAGTGAACACGCTTTAAAAGAGACATCCAATGCCAGATTTATGGATACAAATACAGAGCATTACTTCTTATCTGCCCGGCAAAGCTACAGAATTTTTGACGGATACGTCGAGCGCGTCGACTCTAAAAAAGTAGAGTTATCGTCAAACAATCTTCAATTTGAACTGCCCTTGAATGAAAACATATTTGGCGAATATTGGTTTATATTAAGCGATTCAGCGCTATTAAACTGGAAAGATGTGAAGGAAGTTGGCCTCATTACCCGGATGGATTTTGATGAAGACAGGCAGTTTAGTTTGCTAGGCAATCTATATCCGGTTCCTGAATCTTATTCGGGAACAGGAGATTCGCACTTTTGGAACAACTATGCCTACCATGTGGGCAATAAGCTACTCACTGAGGGGAACTCCGCCTTTTCAAGACTATTTGCTTTAATCAGTGTGGATCAAATCCTTGCACTCTATCCCGAGAAAGGTTACAATATGACGCCGATGGTCTCTTCATGGCTTAAGCTGGATTATGGCATTGAATCGCCATTCTATGACACGCGTTTCAATACAGATGCTGCCCAATTTTTAATCAATATCTACCGAGAAACACAAAACAGCGCTGCCTTAGAAATCTGTAAACGCCATATTGCATTTTTTAAAACCTATGTGAACACATACAAAATTCCTATTTCAGAAAACGCCTACCTTGTCATGGATTACACTGATTTTTCACATGCTGTAAAGATAAATCACGCTTCATTAAATCACGTATTAGCAGAGGCGAGTTTGCTTTATGACTATTATGGCATTACAAAAGATGAAGCCTCCCTTGAAATAGCAGATGCTCTCACAGAAGGGGTCACCGAACTGGGCTCAGGTTGGATCAAAGATAATGGTGATTTGTGGTATGCCTATCATCCCGAAAAGGGGTTTATCCTAGAAGATTATATAGATGTCACACTCAATGATATGAATGCTTTTCAAACTGCCTACAAAAGTGCCTATGGCAAAGAAAATAGATTTATCAAGAAACTCATACATGTAAAAACGAGATATATCAATAGTCTCAAAT
>JBBRGL010000010.1:0-19233 GCA_038240675.1 Peptostreptococcales bacterium | reverse complement strand
GCCCCCATAGTCAAATGGATCTTTTTCCCTACCCGCCTTTCAGAAACAATGTTCACTCTGTTTACAATGCCAAATGATGCAAACAAAAAAGGCCCCCCTAAAAACAGCAGCAGTTTCAGCGGTGTGGTTATAAAAAAATTCAACTTTAAAATCTGCTCAGTATAATAAAGCCCAAGACAGGCACAAATGGCAAATAAAACGATCCAAACCTTCATCTTTCGATTCAAAATAACGCACGCCCCTTAAACTCTACTGTTCCCCTTGAAAACCAAATTCCAATTTCAGTATATCACAACAAGATAGGACTATAAATTATAAAGACGTTAAAACAGCATGAATCTTTTTCGGGGTCAGGCTTGAAAAGTTGACTAAATAGCTACGCAACCGACTGTCTCGATCAAAACCTTCGTAAAATATTACAACATCTCAACTTTTCAAGCCTGACCCCGTCTGTTTTCCCATAGCATATGCTCTTCCTATAATTTAAAAATAAGGCTAAAGTGTCAAAAGGCATTATTGATCTATTCACACCGCATAGAGAGCTGGATGATTAAACAAGTACTCTATGTGGTGTGAAAAACGAGAAACGCCCTTTTGATATTCTAACCAGATAAACATCCCTTTGGAATTGCAGACTCGTAAATTTCACTGAAATTAAGGTATAATGAAAACAAACACATGTTATGGTTCGTGAAAACATTATAGGGGGGAAATCAGTACGATGTCTAACATAATGGAAAAATATGATGTGAAACGGGTCAATCGATTCAATGTGATTTTGATTTTTATATTTTCGGCGATGATTACAGTACAGAAATTTGCAGCGGGGGAACTGGCATATGCAATAACAATTGCCACCTTTACTGGACTAACATGTATAGTGGCCATTACAGCGTACGTTCTGACCAATATAAAGGTCCTTAATCAGAACATAGCGGCACTGATCATAGCGTTTTCACCCATAGGGACGGGCGTGGCACTTCTGATTATTGAGAATGGAGCACCTTCAGCTAGGGTCTTCCTTGTCTTTGCATGGGGACTCTGCAGCATTTCCCTCTATTTTAAAAAACATCTGCTGTTGATTTATGCGGCCGTTTTAGATGTTATGATGATTTCCTTATTCGTCTTTATGCCCCATTCCCTCATGGGAGCTGATGCCAACCCCTCGGATTTTGCAGCACGCTTAGTGGTGGTCAACTGTGTCGCCCTGATTATGTTTTTCCTGACCAAGTGGGGCAGTGAATACATCGAATCCGCTGTATTGAAAGAAGCTGAGGCAAGGGTCCTAGTGGAAAAGATGAAGGTCACCCTTCAGGCCATAGAAAATGGCTCAGTGGAACTGAATGAAAAAATCAGACTGTCTAACAGCGCTCTTGAGGAAACCCGCGAAAGCAGTGAAAGCATTACCCTTTCCATAGGCGAAATTGCTAAAGCCGTAGAAGAAGAAGCGAAAAGTGTGACAGAAGTTGCCCAGGGTGTCAGTGATGCTGCAGGCTCCGCCAAGGAAACTCAGCGCGTTTCTGGGAAGGTCAAAGAAATCTCTGTTATTGCTTCTGGCATGGTGATTGCTAGCGCTGTAGAGATGAACCGAATGAAGGAGCAGATGGGGACCATTCGCGATTCCGTAGGCGAAGTTGTGGATACTGTCAATGAACTGCAGAAGAATATGGACAATATCAACACCTTCCTATCGAGCATTACCCAAATTGCGGAGCAGACCAATCTGTTGGCCTTGAATGCGGCTATAGAAGCTGCAAGAGCTGGGGATTCTGGCAGAGGCTTTGCAGTAGTTGCAGATGAGGTTCGAAAACTTGCTGAACAGAGCGCCAAATCCGTTCAAGAGATCAACCAAATTATGAATGAAACCAAGGTTCGAACCAAGAATGCCTATGACCAGACTCAAATTGGAAATCGTGCAGTTGAAGCTGGTAGCAATATAGTCAATAAGGTCAGCGGGGATATTTTGGAGCTGAAGACGTTCTTCAACACACTTGAAGGCGAAATTGCCAATGAGGATAAGATGGTCGAAGCCATGAACATTATCTTCTCGAAAATTCAGGCACAGCTTGAAAACATGGCAGCCATTTCGGAAGAGCATGCGGCCACGACTGAGCACATTCAAGCGGGGACAGAAATACAGAATGAACGCATTCGAGAGATTGCACAGGCTTTGGGACAGATCAAAATCCTCAGCGATAATTTGCGAGCACTTAGATAGCACGGGAAAGACCAGGCGAAAACGAGGCCACTGAAAAACTGAGAATTTCTTCGTATCCATGTTTTTTAAAGTATTGATGGTTAGGGTGTCAACAGCCCTTAGTTGATCATATTCATACTACATATAGTTCCGGATTGTTCAACTGGAACTATATGTAGTATGAATATTCGAGAAACTTACTTTTGACACCCTGATCATTGATCCTTGAAAAAACAAGTCCAACTGTGTGTCATTTACGTGGGATCGAGTAGAAGAGACACCTCACAGTGTTATTTACGGGGTCAGGCTTGAAAAGTTGACTAAAAAGGTACGCCACCTTTCATCTCGATCAAAACCTTCCTAAAACTTCTCAACAATTCAACTTTTCAAGCCTGACCCCGACTGTTGCGCATTTGTAATTTTTGGAACTGAATATTTAACAAGGCGCCTCTGAATGGTAAAATGGTTATAGAATCCATTAGCATTCACAGTCATCAGAGTCAGCAAAATAGCCTTTAAATCAACACCATGGAGAGTTCATATGAAATTGTCGAATAAATTCGGATGGATGAAAAATATTTATATCCTGTCTTCAGTCCTCACAATTGCCGCTTTGATCGTCATTTACACAAAAACCAACAGCCCTTTCGCTATTGGAATCGTCGTAGTCTTCGGCATCCATGCATTTTCAATCTGCATCCTCATCCCAATTATGCTCATCCGAAACGCCAAGTTCTACCCCCGAAAAGAACTAAAAAAACGCTTTTCCAAATTCATTGGATTTTTTGTCACTACCACAGTCGGTACCCTTATATTGACAAAGCTATTTGTCCCACAGGCACTCTCTATCACGCGCATTGCGGTCAATGGATTTGGATTGGCTTTTGGGCTTTCTTTTACAGATGTCATTTTGTTTAGAAGCAAGCCTTCTTAGTGGTAAGTCCAGAAACGACTTAATAAATTTTACGGGAGCTAAAAAATGAGTGAAACAGATGTTTTTACACAAGCACACTCACCAGAGATCCTAAAAAAACCAATCCCCACTATCGAAATGACTGCACCTTATCCTTGGAGACGGTATTTTGCCAGAACGTTGGATTTAGCCCTTTATAGTTTGCCATGGTTTATGTTTTGCCAATTTATACTCCGCTGGAAAGGCGACAGTAGTTTGCTGTTCAATATAATCGCTGCTTATATGTCATGGTTATTCGTCTTTCTGATAGAACCTATTTTGCTTTCCAAATTGGGCACGACCCCAGGAAAATGGATCTTTGGTCTTGAGATTCGTGACGAGAATGGACAAAAGCTTCGCTATGATGCTGCCTTATCAAGAACTTTTGGCGTTTTTAAAATAGGAGCGGGTTTCAACATTCCCCTCTTTAACATCTTTACGCAGTACGAGAGTTTTGTCGCATGCAAACAAAATAGAATTCTCGAGTGGGACGAGGGCAT
The DNA here is from genome assembly GCA_038240675.1 of Peptostreptococcales bacterium. GTDB lineage: Bacteria > Bacillota > Clostridia > Peptostreptococcales > Acidaminobacteraceae > JBBRGL01. Next base: position 15,584 of record JBBRGL010000010.1, on the reverse strand, counting down.
ACGGTATCATTTGAAGGATAAAAACAACTGGCGCATCGCCGGATTTCTTCTTGTTTGTTTTTTGATGTTTCTACTGGTAGTCCTCATTATGTTGCAAGCTCAAATGCCTAAATACAGGGGTGATTTAACCGAAAAACAGTTTTTTGCAAATTGTAGTGACCTGATGCACTATAACAATACCGACTTTGGCAAAATCCTTGATTCTAAAGGAAATTGGATTGATCCGCCTTCAAACGATGGCAATATCATCAATTTGTTTTCACAGCCACTGCCTGAATACAGCGTAAGTCTCCATGATGGAAAGGTATCTGCTGTCAAAATTGAAGTGGAGTCTACAAAAGATGCGGTAATTGGAGGTTATATAAATCATATGGCCATTGCAACCGTTTCATTTGTAGGTGCCCAAGATGGAATCAATTTTGCGAAGATGTCTCAGCGTAAACTCATTGAAAAATTAGGAAACGGACTTGAAAACTGCTCTTTTGATATTGCAGGCGTCAGAATCACAAATACCGTTGAATACAGTGGATATAACAATGTCTCCAACGGCTATTTGTGGTCAAATGAAGGCGGGGAACAATATTTTCATTTGGTTTTCACCATGGAAAAATCAAATACACAAAGCACTCAAAAATAAGGGGATTTTAGAGCCAATTACTTAGTTTGGAGCTACTCTGTCCCCTTTGGAAAATAAAGATGGCCAATTGGTTTGCTCATTTTTTTTTTAAGTCTCTCTTGATCAAAATAGCCCTTACAGGTGATGCATCGAGACCTTTTAATTTGAGGGGAAGGGCCACTAACTCATAATGGCCCGCCTCTATATCCTTAAGTGCCAACCCCTCAAGAATATAAATTCCCGCCTCAAAAAGAATATGGTGTGTTTTGTGTCCAGACTGACTGCGCTCTATGCCTAGTCCATCAATCCCAACGCCTTTTATCCTCTTCTCAGCAATGTAGCGAGCGCCACTTTCTGCCAAATAGATAAATTCAAAGTTAAAAAAATCATTGGTCGAATTATGCGTTTTGAACAACAAAATATCGCCTTCTTCAATGCTTTGATCAATGAGATCCTCACGTTCTATAGCGTCCTTTACATGGCTTAGATCAATGACTGTACAGTTTCCAATCAGGGGTTCTAAAGCCATTTCATCTATTGAAATGCCCCCCTTTATCATATGAAGTGGGGCATCTAAATGTGTGCCTGTATGCACGTCCATCGTTACTTTGGATTCACGTACGCCTCCGTTTGAATGTTCGCGGGTGATCTTGAAAAGGGGTCTTTTCTCGTCTAAATCTTTATAAACAACCATTTTTTCTTCTATAGTCTTTGAAATGTCGTATATTTTCATAGAATCTCCTTTTTCATGACTTGCCACTCCATGACTTGCCACTCCACCACTTTCGTCCATCTCTTGACATCAAAGCTTCTGCACCAACAGGACCTTCTTCACCTGGCTCATAAAATTCCAATTGATCCGTTAACCCCTGGCATTGTCCTAATATTTTTTCAATAAATGTCCACTCATATTTCACTTCATCCCATCTGGCGTAGAGGTCATGATTACCCTGTATTGCTTCATAAAGCAATGTTTCATAAGCCTCTAAAATGGCATAATCAATCAAACAACTCTGACAAAAAGCCATTTCACGGGTAATCAATTTCTTTGAAGTTTTAGGCTGTTTCATGTTGAACTGTAGCGTCATTCCTTCTTGAGGGTAGATTTGTATCGTTAAGATATTGGGAGGGGCATCCTGACCTATTTTTCCCGTAGGCTTTTTATAAACGATAACAATATCTGAACGCTTTTCTTTAAGACGTTTGCCCGTTCTTAAATAGAAATCCACACCCTGCCAACGCGGCAAGTCTACCTTGACCCTCAGGGCTGCAAAAGTCTCTGTGTTTGAGCGCGGATGAACGCCCTGCTCTTGGCGATAACTGACAGAGTCCTCCCCCTCTGAGTATTGACCCAGGACCACATCCCTTTTGACATCCTCAAACTTGAGATGCTTAAGCACATCTACCTTTGCGTCACATAGATCCGATGCATTAGTTTCACATAAGGGTGTCATTGCCAGCAGTGCGAGAATTTGAAGCAGATGGCTTTGAATCATGTCTCTGACAGCCCCTGATTTGTCATAATACCCCGCCCGTTCAAAGACGCCAATCGATTCAGCCACTGTTATTTGAACATAATCAATAAAGTCACTATTCCATCCCGCTTCAAAAAGTCCATTGCTAAACCTGAGCAACATAATATTTTGAATCATTTCTTTGCCCAGATAATGATCTACACGAAATATTTGAAACTCAGCTAAATATTTTTCTAAATGTTGCGTAATCCGAATGGCACTTTCAAGATCCTTGCCAAAAGGCTTCTCAATAAGGAGCCTGTGGTCTTTGTTGTACATCTCGAGAATCCCGCTGTTCGAAAGACGTTCTACAATCACCTCGAAATATTCAGGCGCCGTCGCTAAATAAAACAACCGAACTGCCGTTTTATCCAGAGCGTGCAACTTTGACATAACTTCATAATCAACAGCACTCTCAAATGTCATTTTCTGATAGTACAGGTGCTTTAAAAAAGACGTCCATTCTAAAGTGTCATCAATCCCTTTGATATGGTCTTCAATATAAGTGTGAAAGTCTCCCTGTGAAAATCCACGTCTACCAACACAAATAATCTCAAAAGATTCATCAATCTTTCGTCCCATAAAAAGTGCAAATAAAGCGGGAAATATTTTTTTAAGACTTAAATCACCGGTTGCGCCAAATAAATAAAGTTGCATCATAGCTACTCGCCTACTTTGTGAATTGCGTGACCACCAAACTCATTTCGCATCGCTGCCAATAATTTATTTGAGAACCGATCTGTTTGCTTGGATTCAAAGCGTTTAAAGAGCGAGGCGGTAATCACATAAGCTGGTAGTTTAAGGGCCAAAGCTTCCTCTACTGTCCACAGCCCTTCACCACTGGAGTCAACAATATCTTTGACCGAATCCAGTTGAGGGCTTTTAGACAACGCATCTGAAGCCTTTTCAACCAAATAGCTCGATATAATCGAACCCTTTTGCCACACCTTGGCTATAGCAGGAAGATCAAACTCAAAAGCTGAATGTTCAAGCATTTCGAAACCCTCTGCAATAGCTTGCATCATGCCATATTCAATGCCGTTATGAATCATCTTGACATAATGTCCTGATCCATTTTCACCCATATAATCAACGCCACCAGGAACACAAATAGCTTTTAAGGCAGATTCAATCCATTCATAATCCGCCTTTTGTCCACCCACCATCATACAAGCGCCGTAACGGGCGCCCATTTGTCCACCACTGGTGCCAATGTCCATATAACGGTAGCCCTTTTCATGAACCCACTCCCAGCGTCTAAGGGTATCTTTATAATTTGAATTGCCCCCATCGATTATCAAAGCATTGGGTTTTGCAACAGCTATAATTTTCTCAATCATCTGATCAATCGTTGGTCCGGCAGGAATCATCATCCAATAGACCCCATCAGGTCCTATCTTCTCCGAAAGCTCAGTAAGGCTGTACGCACCTTCAAAGCCTTCAGTGATCATCTCACTTACTTTGTCACGGGTATGATTATAAATCACAACCGATATCCCTTTATCCCTCATATTGCGCGCAAGATTGCCGCCCATTTTCCCAAGTCCTATCATTCCAAATTTCATGTGCCAGTCCTTTCTAATCATCTCACTATGATTCACTTAATCGATGTGTAGGTCGAGTAACTGCTTGAAAAGCATTTAATAATTCTTTACCCCTAACTACCCTCTTCAATCTACACAAAAGTGCAAATACATTCCAATAATTATATGGTGTGTCAAAAATAAATGCTGTGATGTGAAATGGAAAATGTCCTGAAACACTGTATCTTTAGAATAGCAGAGTGAATCGAAAAGGTTGTTCGGCGCTTCGCGTGGGACAGTAGTGGGACGGTAGTTGTTGGGCCGTTCAGCGCTTCGCGTGGGACGGTTGTGGGACGGTTGTATGGGAGTGATTGTTTTGGGGTCGAGACCAGTTTAGGTCACTTTATGCTCATGATTTGAGTGTTGCATTTAATGTATGATGCTGATTACTTAAAACCAAAAGTCTATACTGAACTCTTGATTTGAGTGTCAAAAGTAGGTTTCTCGATTATTCATACTGCATATAGTTCCAGTTGGACATTCCGGAACTATATGCAGTATGAACAAGATCAACTATGGGCTTTTGACACCCTAATCAATCTGCTATTCAGAAGACATAATCCCTTGCGTTGCAAGAGGACATGATCGCTTATAGACCACATTATATGGTGTGTCGAAAATAAATGCTTCTTTAATGTTTCATTTTGTATTACAATTTTGTGTAACCGATTACGAATGAATGATAGGAGGAGACGTGATGCTTACCATGCATAAAAAAACCATACAGCGTGAATTCTTCGTCACTGGACTCACCAGTGCCTTGATCATTGCATTTGTCTTCATACTATTAGGTTCCATACGCGTTTATACCTTGAATATTGAAAACGCTCGGGAAAAGCTAAAAAGCGTCAATCAACATTTGACCACCTATACTGAAGGCGTATTAGAAAGCCTTGTCATCTCCACAAAAATGAACGCGGCCTATCCAGAAGTTAGGCAGTATAAAGCGGGTGATAAACAAGTACAGGCAACAATTTTAAAATTGTTCGCTGCGACCACTCAGTCCAATCCCAACATTAAATTTAGCTATGCTGGTTATGAAGATGGTACGCTGCTCATCAATAACTACTTACCACCACACGGCTATGATCCGAGAGTCAGACCTTGGTACACCTCCGCATTAGCCAGTTTCCCTTCGCTGTCAGTGGGTTTGCCTTATCAAGAAGCCGTGACCAACGAGTGGTTGGTTTCAATTTCTTTGGCACTGAAGGATGATAGCGGTAAAACAATCGGTGTTGTTGCTGTAGATTGCACTTTGCAGTATGTGAAGGATCTCATGGCGGAGATTTCTTATTACAAATCACAGTCCAACTATGTTATCGACTCCAATAATAAGATGTTCGTCCACCAAAATCAGAGTTATCTCAATCGCAATCTTGATAGTATTATACCGGATTTAAGTCATACGTTTTCGGACGAACTTGGCTATATCCACTATATTTTAGACGGCAAGACCAGGATGGCTTATTATCAAAAGATGAAAATCGCCGATTGGATTATCGTCACATCCATAGATGAAAATGAGATTATGCAGCCACTTATCACTAATCTGAGCCTATTTGTAGTGGGGTTGATTGTAATTGCTGTTTTGCTGGGCATGGGACAGGTATTGTTGTACAAAAATAGTTTTGTCAAACCCATTACTTCCCTGCGTGATCGCGTTCATGAGATTACATCCGGTGCGAAGGTCACGCATAGAAGTTATCAATATTCGAATGTCGAGCTTGCAGGTATAGCCAATCAGATAGAAGATATGGCAGAGACTTCCCTACGCAAAAAAAATGAAGAATTAAAGCTGATTTTGGATTCAACAAGCGATGCTATTTTGGTGCTTGATCTCGTGGGCAAGACAGTCCACGCCAACGGCAAATTTCATGCCCTTTGGGATACCCTCCTCAGTGAGCATATTTCAGAAGGACAACATCAAAATGATCTCGATAATCCAGAGGAAACGCTTAAAACCTTGAAACTTGAAAATGGCATGGTCCTTGAGCAATATGCCTGTCCTGTTGTTGATCAAGGCGTTGTTCAAGGCAGATTGTGGCGTTACCGTGATATAACAAATCAAGTCAAAGCAGAAGAAAATTTGATTAAGCTGGCCACCACGGATAGCCTGACAGAACTTTGGAATCGGCGCTATTTCCTTGAACAAGGCGAATGGGAAGTCACCTTAACCAAGCGGACAAACCTCCCAACGTCCCTTCTCTTTATTGACATTGACTATTTTAAGCATGTCAACGATACCTATGGCCACTCTGTTGGCGATGAAGCCCTAAAAGCCATGGCAGCCACACTTAAAAAGCACGTCCGTAGCACAGATCTTGTCGCCAGACTGGGTGGTGAGGAATTTTGTATTTTAGCACCGAATACCAACCTTGAAGATGCTTTCATTATTGCAGAGAAATTGAGAAGTTATTTCGAAACGTATACCTTTATGGTCAATAATCATACCCTTCAATATACGCTCAGTATAGGTGTCGCATCCGTTGGTTCAAACACTTCTGGTATTGACGACTTATTGGCAAAAGCCGATGAAGCCTGCTACATCGCCAAAGGCAAAGGGCGAAATTGCGTCGTCGCCAGTGAAAATGTGTTGAGTGCTCCTGAATCCACACTTTAAAAAACACAAAAAAACGACTCCGTTATTTGTCATTTCGACAGATGATTGAGTCGTTTCTAATTCTAATCTTTTACACTAAGCTTTTGGTTTCATCAGTGGAAACAATACACATTCTCTAATGGGTTTGTCCATCATCACAGAAAACAGTCTTTCTGATACGCCAAATCCAAAGGCCGGCGGCATCCCATAGCGTAGCGCTTCTATAAAGGTTTCATCGTGCTCATGGGCTTCGTCGTCTCCTTCTTCCCCTAGAACACGTTGTTCATTGAATCTTTCTTCTAAATCGAGAGGATTGTTAAGCTCTGTATAGCCATTGCCCATCTCTGAACCCGCCAATACAATTTGCATCTGAGCCACTTTTCGGTTATCCCCCTTCAGACGTCTAGGAAGTGGATTGAGCTGTACAGGCTGTCCCACTAAGAAACCAGGACCTGCAAGTTCCTTTCTGACCACTTTCCAAAGCACGTCCACTAGTCTCCAGTATCCAACTTTCGGATCATAGACCACTTTGTTCTCTTCAAGCTTGGCAATAACATCTTCTTTAGTGGCGCTAAAAACATTGATGCCCATTTTTTCTTCAATAATCGTTTCAAAATCGTAGATTTCCCATTCCTTATCCATATCGATTTCAAACCCACGTGTTGTAAACTTAGAGCTTCCCATAACAGCCTTCGTCACGCGTCTGTACATTTCTTTGCAGAAATCCATGCCAATTTCAAAATCCGCATAAGCCCAGTAAAATTCCATCTGCGTATAGTCCTGAAGATGCTCATTGCTCATGCCTTCGTTTCTAAACTGTCTTCCAATTTCAAAAGTTTTGTCAAAGCCTGCAACAAGCAACTTCTTCTGCCAAAGCTCGCCCATGGAGATTCTCAAGTACACATCAATATCCAAGGCATTGTGGTGTGTTGCAAAAGGTGTCGCTGCAGCGCCACCTGATGATGTTTCAAGAACAGGTGTTTCCACTTCCAAGAAATCATTCTCCATGAGGAAATTTCGAATAGTCCCCCAAAACTTCTGCTTTTTGAGGAAAATCTCTTTGACTTCTGGGTTCGTAATAATATCTAAATATCTTTTTCTAAACTTCGTGTCCTCATCTGAAATACCATGAAACTTTTCAGGCAGTGGCTTAAGTGCTTTTGTCAAATGAACATACTCTTTTGCCTTAACGCTTAATTCAACTGTGTTGGTTTTAAAGATTATGCCTCTAATCCCAACAATGTCGCCGATATCACACATGTCAAACAACGTGAAATCTCTTTCAGAAAGAAGGTCCTGTCTCAAATATATTTGAATTTGGCCAAGGTTGTCCTGAATGTGCATAAAACCAGCTTTGCCTTTCCCTCGCTTTGTCATAATACGACCAGCAACAGTCACCTCAATGGGATTTTCATCCAGCTTCTCTTTTGAAGTTTCGGCGTATGCTTTGTTAATTGCCTCTGAATAGTGTGTAATATCAAACCTTGCACCAAACGGGTCAACGCCTAAAGCCTCTAATTTGCCGATTTTCTCAATACGGATCAATTCCTGTTCACTGTATTTACTTCTCACATTCTCTTGTTCGCTCATCTTCTCATTGCATGAAAAAATCATGCTTCCTCCTCTTTTTATAGTTGGTTTTGAATACAAAAAAGCCCCTTACAACTGTAAGGAGCGTATGAACGCGGTACCATCCTGATTTATCACTCAAAACGACATAACGGTCGTAACCCGGCTAACCAAAGCAACTCATGAGTCTTTATCCACATCTCCCGCCTATCAGCTTTCATCACCCACTGACTTTCTCCAAAGCAGACCAGACACTTCATCCCTCAATCAAAGTTATTATAATCAATCTACCACAGAGTGAGAAAATATTCAACTGTCAGTATTTGAAATGGAAATGAAGGGGCGTGTGTCGACGCTATAGGCATCTGTGTGAAAGGCGATTTAATTTCCTTCATTCTAGAGATGCTCTCAACCCCAGCTTTGAATCATATTTAATAAAATAAACACAACGTAAATCGCAAAAGCAATCGCTAAAATGCCAATGACAAATAAAACCATGCCTAATGCAATTGCCACTATTCCAACATTTTTCAGTCTACCAGCATGTTGATTGACTGTTTTTTTATTATTTCTATTGTCATGATCGCCTAACTCGTTGGAATCTCTTGTCATGTCTGAATCGTTGTCTTTAGCATTTTTTGTTTTTACGCTTGATGCATAAATAAACACTGCAACACCTATGATTATAGTGAGTTTAGCAATATCGAAAAAATGATCAAATATAAACTCCTCCATAAAATTCACCCCCCTTAATGTTCAATTATGCCATAACAAGTTGTAACACTCTATAACACCAGCTGAACCATCCACAACTATATAGAGTATGAATATGTTCAACTAAGTGCTTTTGACACCCTTATCACATTTACATACAACACGTCAGGAATTAATGCGTGGCATGCTGTATCGCCTTAGTTGATTTTATTTCCCAAAGTTAACGACGAATCCATTGTATAGAGTCGCAAAAAGGCATATAAATAAGAGTATAGGAGGATGTGTGATGCAACCACAGAAAAGCGCATTCCACAAAATGAGACAATGAGGGATCTTAACATATCAAAGATAATCACAGATAAGCGTCGTGAAAAAGGCATAACTCAAGATCAATTAGCAGCGTATATAGGGGTTTCCAAAGCCTCTGTTTCAAAATGGGAAACGGGAAATAGCTATCCTGACATTACTTTTCTGCCACAGCTCGCTGCCTACTTTGCTATCAGCATTGATGATTTAATGGGCTATACACCCCAAATGGACAAAGTGGACATCAAAACACTTTACCATCGGCTATCCTCCGATTTTTCAATCAAACCCTTTAATGACGTCATAGCCGAAAGCAGACTAACCATCAAAAAATACTATTCTTGTTTTCCACTGCTGATGCAAATGGCCGTGCTCCTTTGCAACCACCATATGTTAGCTGATAATGATGAGGCGAAAAAGAGTATTCTAGAAGAAGCTACCAACTTGTGCATTCGGATCAAAAACGAATGTGGTGATGTATGGCTCACCAAAGAAGCTGTTTCTTTAGAAGCTACCTGCTATATGATGCTAAACCAGCCACAAGATGTACTTGCACTCTTAGGGGAGACCATCAGACCCATGTCAAACGATGAAGCAGGCATCGCTCAGGCTTTTTTGATGATGGGCAATTCAGCACAGGCCGATCAGGTTCTCCAAATCAGCCTCTATCAGCATCTGCTCTCATTGGTAGGCGCAGCAATTTCATTGCTTCAACTTCAAAACGATCAATTTGAAGAGATTTTACACCGTCTACTTTCAGTAGCAGCTGTGTTCGATTTAGAAAAGCTTCACCCCAACAGCATGCTGCTTATATACTACAGTGGTGCTCATGGCTATTGTCTAAAAGGCGACAATGAAAAAGCCATAGAGCTGCTTCAGAAATACTCCGATCTCTGCATAAGAGGCTTTTTCCCTTTTTCCTTGCATGGTGATTCATTTTTCAATGCAATTGACACCTGGTTTAAAGAATTTGATTTAGGGACGCAAGCACCTAGAAGTGAAGCAGTTATCAAAGAAAGTATGATTCAAGGTGTCACTCAAAACCCAGCCTTTGCAACTTTAAACGATCATCCGCGTTATATAAACATGATCAAATCTTTGGAATTCAATTTGAAAGGAACCTCCTATGAAAAAAATACGACTCAGTGAAGATTTAAAAACCAGTCTCCTTTTTACACTCATTGGCCTTGTCGCAAGTGTATTCGTAGCATTGTATCAAATCACTATGCTGACTGAAGAACTCCAACAACAAGTCATTGCTCAGGTAGGCTCTATAAATGCTATGATCCCTATTGCTGCCGCACAGGGTGCATTGCTCACATTTGCCCTTTCCTTTATAGGCTTAAAATTGGCTAAAAAGGTCAATCTCAGGCTGAACTTTGTATTTGATAAAAAAGCCCTGACACTGGCCATCCTCATTGGAGCGGCGACAGCACTCATCATCACGCTCTCAGACATTTTTCTCTTTGCTAAATACCTGCCTGTCAGTATGACAACCTATGTATTTTCACCAATTTATCTGATTTCAGGTATCCTCTACGGTGGCGTCATCGAAGAAATATTACTCCGATTATTCGTCATGTCTCTACTTGTTCTGATTCTATGGAAGCTCTTTGCAAAATCGAAAGATCAACTCAGTATTCCTAGTGGCGTTTATATCGCTGCGATTTTTCTCTCAGCTTTATTATTTGCAGCAGGTCACCTCCCCATCACACTTCAGTCCATCGGACACTCCGTCCCCATTATTGTCAGATGCTTTGTTTTGAATGGTATTGGCGGTCTTGGGTTTGGTTATTTATATTGGAAAAAAGGGTTAGCCTATTCCATGTGTGCTCACGCAACGACGCATGTCTTTATGCAGGTTATTCTGATGCCTATATTGTTTTGAGTTAGGCAATCAAATTGAACAAATTTCGTCAAATTGATTTATGATTGGGTTTCAAAAGTCAGTTTCTCGACTATTCATACCGCATATAGTGACGTTGAACCGTTCGGAACTATATGTGGTATGAATATGATCAACTAAGGACTTTTGACACCCTAATCATCTATACTTTGTATTTTCAATGTCAAATGCATATGCATAAACAGATTCTAAATCCCGCAGAGTCATCGGCCATAAAGTCAACCGATCCGTTTTCAACACATAGCCCATTGCAATCTCCTTTTTACAATAATCACCGATTCTTTGTCCCTTTTTAACACATCTCAAAAGCTTTGCTATACAGCAACGTTCTTTTGCTCTAACAGGTAAGCATTGATCTCAGCGCCAATAATGAGTGTGCCTGCAAGGGTATATAGCCAAAACATCATAATTACTACAGTGGACAAGGTGCCATAAATCAGTGAAAACTTCGAAAAACGAAGCACAAAATAATTGAAGACATGAGATTCTGTATACCACGCAACTACTGTAAAAAAAGTGCCTGGCCATACTGTTCTATAAAGAAATTTTTGCTTAGGAATAATGTAATAGCTAGCACTGAGTATCCCGCCTAAAGCGCAAATATACAAAAAAAGTTTGAAAACTAAGATTATAGTCAGCCAAGACTCAGGAAGCTTGGCGTACGTAATCCATTGTTCGATAATCTTCTGGCTTAAAGAGGGCAAAACAATGGCAATGGCTATTGCAATTGAAAGTACAGCCGTGTATAGCAAACCCTTGACTCTCTCGACAATAAGATTAGGGGCATATTCTATACCGTATGCCATTCCAAATGCGTGAGAAAGGGCGTAATAGGCGCCGCTAGTCGCCCATAAAATAGTCAAGAACGACAGAGAGAGTATGGAAAAATGCTGATCATTAGCCACTTGAATATAATCCAGCAATAATTCCTTCACCTGTGTTGGCAAGGTGGTTGACGCTTGTAACGAATAAACAACATGACTCACATCCAGCATATTCCCTATAGTCGTTATGAATACAATGATAAAGGGAAACATGGACAAGAAAAAATAAAAGGCAATTTGTGCTGCAAATGCTGAATTGTGATGTTTTCTTGTTCTTTCAATCAGTGCCAATAGTATTTTCATAGGTACTCCTCAATGGGATAACGGAAAATGAACCCTTAATGTACAGACAAATTAAGTGGACTAAAAAGTCGTCCACTTAATTTGTCTAATGTGAGTGTTTTAATAATGCCTTACACCTTCATGATATAATACCTGCTATTAAATGTCGATAGTTGAAGGGGATTGTTTCGCTTTACAACACTGTTTAAGGAATGTCAGGTTTCGACTTATTGATGGAGATCAAACTGTCATTTCAGACTATGAAATCAACTCTGAAATACTTCATTATGCGCCTGTATAGGCTTCATTTGACATTGCCCTTTAGAACTACTGCTTCATTATACGCATGGTGTGGTATGCGAGTTCAATATTCTCATGACTACCGAAGGCTGTAAGGATTGCTTCCCATATTTGTTCTTCTGAGTCCCTTCTGAGCCTTGGCTCGCAAAGATAGCGTATCGTCAGCGTAACCCCATTTGACCCAACTGATGTGTATACAGTTGGTGTCAAATTATGATAATAAATCATAAAATTTCTGGCCGCTTCTCTGATCTTATCCTCAGCGTCGGCGCTTAAATGGGCCGAATGCGTCACCGCTATTTCCCTCAAAATCACTTTTGCCACTTCCCAATCGCTTTCAAAGGTAATCAATATGGGAATTTCATTCCATATGTATTTGAATCCTTTTGTATAGTTAGCAAGGGGGTGTGTAAATACCTGTTGATTAGGGATATGAATTATCCGTCCTGTACTCTGTTCTCCATGAACCCAATTGCCAATTTCATTGAGGGTAAACTGAAAAACGCGCTGATCAATAACGTCACCTGCGACGTGGTCAATTTCAATACGATCGCCTACTTCAAAGGGTCTGCGCACCAAAATAAAAAACCAAGCGGCAATGTTGATCACAATATCCTTGAGGGCAATAGCAAGGCCGGCTGAGACCAGCCCAAAGTAAGTCGAAAACGTGCCCATACTTCCGGCCCACATCCCCAGCAAAATCACAATTGTCACTGCAAACAAAGTGTAATTTACGCCCTTCTTAATTTTGTAAAAGCGCTGCACATCTCGCATCTGCTTATGAAGAAAATGGTTTATCACACTGCTGAGCACACCCATGAGTATACAGACAACGACACTCAGAAGGATTTTGATCTCGGTCGGGTGATTCAACATAAAAACATTGATATTCTGCAAAGTTCTCCTCCCGTCTATTCCAAGCATAATACTTATTTACCCCTAAAAAGTTTAATTACGCGCCATTCTCAGCATTCAAACCACATATATTTCCATTTGAACCATCCGAAACTATATGCAGTATGAATATGATCAACTAAGGCTTTTGTCGCCTTAATCATTTGCTTTTGTAGATCATGCGATTATAACAGTGTTTAAAACCCATTTTAGCGTAAACACGGCTAGCACGATTGTTTTCAGCATCTACGTGTAATGATACATTGCCGTTAGTGAAGTTGATTACTTCTTCAAGCAGTCCCGTAGCAATGCCTCTCCCTTCGTTTCCAGATGCAGTGCCGATATAGCCTAAGTGATAGGTTGGAATAAAGTCTTTGAAGCCCGTATGCACGACAACCGCTATGCCTTGAACAGCTCCATTTCGCTTTGCGAGGATAATGGTGCCGCGCTCGTGGGCATTGGCGATTGCGTCGACTATTTCTTCGTAGCTATCGGAATATTCCTTTAGGAAGGCGTCCACAAAGCTGTGAAGATCGTCTTTGGTGTACTGGTCTTTCTTGATATGTTCAATTTGGAGCTTGCTTTTGGCATCGTTGAGGACAACGATATGAATGCCATCTTTAAGTTTGCCCGCTCTCGCCATTTGATACAATCCCGCGAGTCCAAACACTTCATAAACACTGGCTGTGACACCTTCTTTGTTGCGAAGATCCTTGGCACATTCTATAAGTTCTTCTTCTTTGATGCCCATCATGATGCCTCGCGTGTCATAGACTGCATCTAAAGAAGACTCCAATAGATCAACGCTGCCTGTTCGTAGATACTTGCTGTATTTTTTGGAGAGATCAACTACATCACTTTCTTGTTGTATTTCAAATGTTTTTTTGTACTGCTCGTAAATTACGTTCCCATTGGGGATTGTACAGGAGACAAGTGAGGGCGTTTTGACGCTGATCCCTTTAATATAGCGACGCTCAAAGCTATTATGGATCCCTTGTAGGCCGATGCCATAGCTCAGTTGAATGAAGATATTATCAATGGATTCTCCAAATTTATCAAAGAGTTCATCTCCAAGTTCTTCGAGGGCTAAAATGCTGGTATTTATATTGGCATAACCATTGAAGGCGTTATACAGCTTGTTTTTACGACAATAATTTTCAATATGATGGCGATAGTCCGTTTCAAGAGTTGACTTGATTTCAAGACGTTTGAATTCGCCTTTAAGTTTATAGCGATGCGACTCACCTTTACTGATGGGAACCGTGACTTCCAACCCCTTGCTATTGCCAAAATAAATGATAGATTGAATATAGGGCGTTGGACCTTCAGCCAATATGCCGCTTCTGTTTTTGAATACTGCATCCTTAACCAAGTACTCAGAAAGTCGGTCGTAATTATGACCATAGGGATTTGCACCTTCTAGCTTTAAATAGATTTTTTTGACGCCCAAAAGCGCTTCAATTTTTCTTGCTCTGAAGAGCGGTGTTTTGCCTGTAATATTCATATGCACCTCCTGCATGATTGATCATTATGATTAGTGCTTTTTCGTATAAAAATGCACCAGATTGAGAAATCTAGTGCGATGGATGTAGCCTAATTATAGTATAACACAAATCAACATTTGTGACAACTTGATAAATATAACAAGTTGTCACAAATGTTGACACGCATTTTTGTGGTATCTAGACATTTTAAAAATTTATTACCTAGATTCTACGTCAATAAATTGAAAAACACCCTTAAAGCCACAATACATATGGGTTCCTTCGAAATTCAACTTTCACCCATTGGGTGAAAGAAAAAAAGCACAAAATCATGTTGAATTATCTGCTTTTGACACCTAATATGTGGTAAAATAATAGTAACAAAAGTTGTGAAAAGGGGTCTTAACTATGATTAACAAGATTGATTTTAAAGCTAAGAATCTAACATCAAATGCGGGTCTTTTTCTACTACTTGAGAATGCAAAAAGTAACGGGATTTTTGATCTTATTGAAAATGACCTTGTGTTTGATAATGATTCAACAAATAAAATCAAGATGAATCATATAAAGACGATGCTCTGCGGTCACTTTATTGGCATTGACAAATTGGAACGCCTAAAGCTACTTCAAAATGATCCGCTCGTTAATGAATTTGACATTTCAGTCAAAGAACCTGAGACAGTATCAAGGTTTTTGGGAAACTTTACCTTTAAGACAACCCAAATGTTTAGAGACATTAATTTTAAAGTCTGTAAAAAACTACTCACTAAAAGTGATTTGACATCCATTACTATTGATATAGATAGTAGTGTCATCAACGTAGAAGGGCATCAAGAGGGTGCTGCCAAAGGCTACAACCCTAAAAAGCTAGGAAACCGATGCTATAATATCCAGTTTGCATTTTGTGACGAACTAAAAGCATATGTCACTGGATTTGTTAGAAGTGGCAATACTTACACTGCAAATGGTGCTGCTGAAATGATTAAAGAAATC
>JBBRGL010000009.1:0-20668 GCA_038240675.1 Peptostreptococcales bacterium | reverse complement strand
GTACGATTGATGTCCATATACTTCATCAATTTAGGAGGGACTGAATCTGGAAGTTCATAGGGCACATCATTGACATAGGCTATGGGATTATCTATGACCAAGGTAATGAGTTTGTTTTTGTAAAAAATAGACACTTCCTTTTTGTCGCCATCCCACTTTACAGTAGCACCTAAATTTTCAGAGATAAACCGCACAGGCACCAACGTCCGGTTAGCGCCGCGCAATTGGTATAAAATGGCAGGAACATCTGACAAAACGTCCTCTCCGCCCATCAATAAATCTACAGGAAGGTAATGACCTTCTATACCGGTCTGAGCATCCGTCATAGAAACTGTAGCCTCATCTTGTCTTTTCTCTGCAAAAGTAATTCCACCTATAAGCATACTGCCAACGAGTACATAGCTCAAAATTTTTTTAAACATCCTATTCTCCCAACTTTTCAGACTAACACTTGATATAAAGCGTCGCTTTGTGGTGGTTCTATGGTCTGTGGCAACCCGCTCATCCAGAGTTTTTTAGGCGCCTCAGCAGTCATTTGACCGATGTGAGTACACTCAATTCCCTGCTGACAAAGGGCATCCATCAGCAATGTGGCTTTGTGCGCAGCGATGACGATCAACATCGCACCACTACTGATGAGTTTTAACGGATCAATTTTGTAAATGCTGCATATTTTACGCGTAATATTCTCAATAGGAATCTGTTCAAAGATAACGTTACACCCTAACCCAGAAGCTTCACAGAGCTCATAGATAGCGCCGAGAATTCCTCCCTCAGTGACATCATGCATAGCACTTGGTTTGAACCCACTTGCCACTATACCTTCCGCCACGACCGATGTCCGTTTAAGGAATCCCTTTGCAGTTTGCATCTCAGATTCGGTTAAATAGTCCTTTAAAAATGCGTTTTTTTCATATGCGATAATCCCTATGCCTTCAAGACCTGCACTTTTGGTCAATAAAATAACATCTCCACTTTGGGATTTTAGATTGTGCACTAAATCGGTCTTAGACTGTCTGCCTATGGCCGTAGCCGAAATGACTATACGCGTCACTGCAGATGTCACTTCTGTATGTCCACCAATAATTTCAACTTCAAGTTCCGATGCCCTTTTAGAAGCATCTGTCATCACCTTTAGGAGCTCTTGTTCAGTAGTGGATTCTGGAACAAGGAGGGTCAACAGAATACCAAGGGGTTTCACGCCATTTGAAGCCAAATCATTGCAAACAATATCTATACTTAGACCGCCAATCTCAGAAGAAGTTCCCGTAATAGGATCAGTCGTTATAATTAAGTTTTGTTCACCAAAGGACACCACTGCACAATCCTCTCCAATGGCACCTCGAACCAGCACATCTGGATGTCGGTATTTTATTTGGTCCAAAATCAACGTTTGAAGTTTATGGGTATCTATTTTTCCTATCTTCACTTTGTTGTCCTCTCTATCACAATATCATGCTTATTATACCATGTTTTTTAAGCAGGCTTGACCAATGAAGACAAAAAAACACGCCCACAGGTCAACTTCTACAGCTAATGTCCATAAAATGCGTATTGCACTTATTTTTGATCATCAGAAAAGGCACTCAAGTATTGAACTCGAGTGCCTTTTTCCAGTTGCATGAACACTAAATTTCTGTCATCCTACTCTACTGGTAGTAAGTGGCCAATTGTGGCTTGATGATAAAAGTTGGATCCTCTGCAGCCAATCTAGGTATTTCTGAAGAAGGCATAGTGTTGATAACATCCAACTCGCCTGATTCATAGGCTGTCTAATGTGTTGATTCGTCAACAATCATCATGGCGTTGATCTTTGTCAAATTGACATTAGCTGCATTCAAGTAGTTAGCATTTTTTTCTAAAACAAAGCTAGAACCTAAAAAAAGGCGGTCCTAAGACCGCCTCTATTTGTATTATTCTCCAGCTACCATTTCTGTATTACCGAAGTACCAGTGACCAAGACCCGCTTTTTCCCAACCTTGAACGCGGCTAGAAACCATAATAGGATCTGTGTAGTAGTAGATAGGCATTACAATCATGTTGTCCATCATCATTTGTTGAACTTTGTAAAGTGTCTCGAAACGCTCTTGACCTGTTTGAACTTTAGAAGCTTCGATCAAAGCGTCGTATTCTGTGCTCTTCCACTGTGTATCGTTGTTGCCTGAGTCTGAAATCCAAAGGTCAAGCATAGTCATTGGGTCAGCATAATCGCCTAACCAACCAGCTCTAGCAATTGTAAATCCACCTTGGTGACGTGTATCTTGGAATACTGCCCAGTCTTGGTTAGCGATAGTAACATCGATATTCAAGTTCTTTTTCCACATTTCTTGGATGGCTTCAGCAATAGCTTTGTGGCCTTCAGATGTGTTGTAAAGAACTTCGATTGTTGGGAAGCCTTTGCCATCTGGATATCCAGCTTTTGCAAGAAGTGCTTTTGCGCCTTCAATATCAGCAGCATTAGGGTTGATACCATAATCGCCTGCTACGTCGTGGAATACAGCGCCATTAGCGTCGTAGAGACCAGGAGGTGTAAAGCCTGTTGCAGGAATTTGTCCACCTTTTGTAACTGTTTCAACAATTGCTTTTCTGTCGATAGCAAGTGTCAAAGCTTTTCTTACATCAACATTGTCAACAGGTTTTTTAGTGACGTTGAAAATGTAGTAGTAAGTTCCAACTTGTGGCATGATCATAAATGTAGAATCTTCAGCTTGAAGTCTTGGGATTTCAGCAGAAGGCATAGAGTCGATAATATCAAGTTCGCCTGACTCATAAGCTGTAAGCATTGTTGATTCGTCAACGATCATCATAGCGTTGATTTTCTCAAGTTTAATTGCTGCAGCATTCCAGTAGTTAGGGTTTTTAACGAGGACTAAAGATTCGCCTGTGTTGTATTCTGACAACATGAAAGGTCCGTTAGAAACGACTTTAGCAGGATCGATAGCCCAACCGCCATCAGCAGTAGCTTCAACAACTGATTGTTTTGTAGGTAGGTATGTGTAGAATGTCAAAAGATCAAGGAAGTAAGCAGTAGGAGCGATAAGAGTGACTTCAAGTGTGTAGTCATCAAGTGCTTTAACAGCTACGTCTTCTCTTTTGCCTGTACCTTCGAAGAACTCTTGTCCACCTTTGATGTAGTAAAGTTGGAATGAGTACTCAGAAGCTGTCAAAGGATCAAGCGCTCTTGTCCATGAATAGACAAAATCATTGGCTGTAAGAGGCGTTCCATCAGACCATTTAGTTTGCTTCAATTTGAAAGTATAAACTAAACCATCAGCAGATACTTCATAGCTATCAGCAATTGCTGGAGCAAGCTCTGTTCCAGAGTGTCTGAAAAGGCCTTCAAAAGTATTGTTGATAACATAACCACCATCAGCTGCTGAGTTAAGCTGTGGGTCAAGTGTTTTTGGCTCAGCGCCAAGGTTCCAGTTCAATGTTTGCTCAACAGCATTTGCTTCAGTAACTGCTTCAGTAGCTGCTTCTGTTGCACCTGGATCTGTTGGTGTTGCTGGTTTTGAACATGCCATGAACGATGTTAACACGAGCATCAAAACCAAAAGAAGTGCGAGTTGTTTTTTCAATTGTTTCCCCTCCATATTTTTAATGACTATTTCAACGCGCAAGCGCATTAAAACCAAAGGAACAGTTATGCCACGATTGTTACGCTTTTGTTAAATGAGTATTACAAAAGCTAAATAGATTATACCTTATGCTGTCTAGAAATTCAAATCTGTTTTTGTATTTTTCGAATTTTATTTGATTTTAACCCTTCCAACACAAGAAAAATCGAGCTCCCTGAGGGAACTCGATTTGGTTACAAAGTTGTCTTATTTCTTGTTGACATCATTCAAATGGCAAGCTGACATGTGTCCTTTGCCAATATCGATGAGCGTTGGCTCTATTTCTGAACAAATCGGCATAACAAAGCGACATCTAGTTCTGAACCGACATCCAGAAGGTGGGTTAATTGGCGATGGAACGTCCCCTTCTAGGATCACGCGCTTGTTAGCTTTTGCCACATTTGGGTCTGCAATTGGAATAGCAGACAGAAGTGCCTGTGTATAAGGATGGTTAGGATTGTCATAAAGGTCATTGGCTTCGCACACCTCTACCAATTTGCCCAAGTACATAACGCCAATACGGTCCGAAATGTGCTTAACCATTGAAAGGTCATGGGCAATAAAGAGGTAAGTGAGGCCAAAGTCCTTCTGCAAATCCTCGAGCATGTTGACAACCTGTGCTTGAATTGATACATCCAGTGCAGATATTGGCTCGTCACAGATGATAAATTCAGGGTCTACTGCAAGTGCCCGGGCAATACCGATACGTTGTCTCTGTCCGCCTGAAAATTCATGTGGATAACGTCCTGCGTGCTCTCTAGAAAGGCCTACGCGCTCTAAAAGGTCATAGATAATCTTTGTGCGCTCTTCACCCGATGCAAGGTTGTGAATATCGATAGGCTCACCGATAATATCGCCAACAGTCATACGTGAATTCAGTGAGGCATAAGGATCTTGGAAAATCATCTGTATGCGTTTTCTAAAAGGCTTAAGTTCCCCTTGTGGCATTCTGCCAATTTCAGCGCCGTCGAATATAACGTCGCCGCCTGTTGGGTCGTAGAGACGAATAATCGTTCTGCCGAGGGTCGATTTGCCACACCCTGACTCGCCTACAAGGCCAAATGTTTCACCCTTGTTGATTGTAAAACTGACATCATCAACAGCTTGAACGTATTTTGTCTTCGTAGACAAAAATCCGTGTTTAATTGGAAAATATTTTTTGACGTTGCGCACTTCTAGAAGCACTTCGTTGGTTTTAACGTACTTTTGTTCACTCATGCTTATGCGCCCTCCTTGCTATCTTTGAAAATATCGTTGGCTGGCATATCCGGATGAAGCAACCAACACATTGACCGATGATTTGTACCACATTCGTGGAACTCAGGAAGTTGTGCAAGGCAAATCTTCATGGCATAATCACAACGTGCAGCAAAGGGGCACCCTATTGGAGGCTTGAACATATCTGGAGGTGTACCTTCAATTGGAATAAGGCGCGTTTTATCATTGTCATCAAGACGCGGCACAGATTTAAGAAGGCCCATTGTGTATGGGTGACGAGGCGCATAGAAAATATCTTCTACTGTGCCCTCTTCCATAATAAGTCCGCCGTACATGACGACAACTCTTGAACAGACGTCTGCAACTACGCCCAAATCGTGCGTGATGAGGATAATTGACGTGTTGATTTTACTTTTGAGATCTTTCATAAGCTCAAGAATCTGCGCTTGAATCGTTACATCAAGAGCCGTTGTAGGCTCATCGGCAATAAGTAGATCCGGTTGGCATGAAAGAGCAATAGCGATCATTGCGCGTTGTCTCATCCCACCTGAAAATTCGAACGGATAGTTGTCTACACGTGATTCAGGCGAAGGGATACCAACAAGTCTCAGCATATCAATCGCTTTGCCGCGCGCTTCTTTCTTAGAGACATTTTGGTGTCTAACGATGGCTTCGATGATTTGATCGCCAATTGTATAAACAGGGTTGAGGGAAGTCATAGGATCTTGGAAAATCATCGCTATTTCATTGCCGCGAATGGTCATCATCTCTTTGTTTGACTTTTTTGCTAAGTCATCCCCTTTGAAGATAACACTGCCTTCTTTGATTTTGCCTGGATACTGAAGAAGTTTCATAATAGATAATGAAGTTACTGACTTTCCTGATCCAGACTCTCCAACGATACCGAGGGCTTCGCCTTTTTTGAGGTCAAAGCTCACACCGCGGACAGCTTGGATTTCACCAACATGTGAATAGAAAGAAGTCTTCATGTTTTGGACAGATAATAATTTTTCAGACATGGGTCACCTCACTCCTTACTTTCGTAATCTAGGGTCTAGGGCATCTCTTAAGCCATCGCCTAAGAAGTTAAATGCCAACATCGTAATACAAATCGCTAAAGATGGATAGAAAAGAAGGTATGGGAAGGATCTAAGTCCACCCAATGCATCATTGGCAAGTGTGCCCCATGAAGCCAAAGGTGCCGGTACGCCGAGGCCGACGAAGCTGAGGAAAGCCTCTGTGAAGATTGCATTTGGAATCATCATGGTAAGGGCTACGATAATTGGGCCCATTGCATTTGGAATCAAGTGAACAACCAATATACGCCATGTGCTAGCGCCGACTGTCTTCGCTGCCAAAATAAACTCTTGCTCTTTTAAACTCAAGGCTTGTCCACGCACGATACGCGCCATACCAAGCCAGAATACAAGACCCATAACGATCATGATGGTTTTGAGACCAGGCCCAATAACAACCATGAGCAGAATGACGTAAAGCATCATCGGAATGGTGCTGATAATATCGACAAGTCTCATCATATAGTTGTCTAACTGTCCACCGATGTAACCAGAAATACCCCCGTAGAGAACGCCGATGAAAAAGTTGACGACTGTTGCTACAAGTGCAATCATAAGGGAGATTCTTGCGCCGTTAAGGACGCGTATAAACAAGTCCCGACCAAGACTATCGCTTCCCCACAAATACGTTTTATTGGACACCTTTAAAGGTGCATCCACTAATTTGCCATCAATTCTCAGCTCGTATTTAATCGCATTTATATCATCTTTTTTAGCTTTTTTTGCAAAGCTAAAATCTAACGTCACTATTTTGCCATTGATATTGTACTCTTTGACATTGTTGATGATATCATTTTTTGTTTCTGTGAGGACATTGAGCACCTCACCCTTTTCAGTCACGTTATAGAGTCTGTATTCCTTCTGAAGAAATATAAAATTCTGATCGTCTACTTTGTAAATTTCGAGCGTTGGCGGAAGGTTTGCCATTTGAAGCACTTGATCAGAAAACGATCCCTTGACCATCATTGGACCTGCCACCGCGACGATAATCAACAAGATAATAGTCACAAGTCCAGCCATTGCCAACATGTTTTTTCTAAGTCGTCTCCAAGCGTCTTGCCAGTAGGTTAGGCTAGGACGAACAATTTTCTCCATAGAGTCTGTATCTTTGTTGATCTTTTGAAACTGTTCTTTTGCAATTGAGATCTGAGACATTTATGCTCCCCCTTCCTAATCAGTAAGCTTGATTCTTGGATCGATAACGCCGTAGAGTAGATCAACGATGAATATAATCGCTACCAAAATTGCGGCATCAAAGATAGTAATGGCCATCAAAAGGGTGTAATCCCGATTGCCGACGCTCTCTACGAAAAACTTGCCCATGCCTGGAATTGCGAAGATTCGCTCGATAACGAATGAACCTGTCAAAATACCAGAAAGCATAGGGCCAACATATGTGATAACAGGTATGAGTGCATTTTTGAATGCATGTTTGCCAACGACGACAAACTCAGACAAGCCTTTGGCACGTGCAGTACGGATATAATCCTGCTGCATGACTTCAAGCATACTCGAACGGGTCAAACGCGCGATAAACGCCATTGAAAATCCCGAAAGAGCGATAACAGGTCCGATGTAGTGAAGGGGCGTTTTGAGGCCGAAGGCCGGCAACCACCCAAGCTTTGCACTAAAGAAGAATATAATACCTGTTGCGACGACGAAACTTGGAATTGTAACACCCAGTGTTGCTAATACCATAACCGCCCTATCGATAATGGTGTTGTGCCGAATTGCAGATATGATTCCCAGCGGAATTCCGATCATCAGCGTTACGAGTGCAGCTACGCCGCCGAGTTTTGCTGAGTATGGGAAAGCCTTAAGAATGAGCTCCGATGTGTCAACGCCAATTTTTTGGAAAGATGGGCCGAAATCAAATCGAAGAACGCCGCCTAGATAATCAAAGTACTGTTTGTAAAGCGGATCATCCATGTGATACTTTTTGTTCAACGCTTCGATTACTGCTGGTGGCAATGCCTTTTCACGGGTGAATGGACCGCCTGGGATCGCATGCATGAGGAAAAATGTAATCGTGATAATGAGAAACAGTGTGATAATCGATGAGACAAGACGATTGAGAATAAATTTAGCCAATTGGTTACACTCCTTTCGAAAATCGTTTGAAGTGGTGTTTTAGCGTATAAAAAATCATCTTATTGAAATTGTCTGACGCCCAGCCGTGTTTGAGAATAAGGAGTGCAATAATTAAGAAAATTGCATCTGCTGGTTTCAGAAATTTCAAGAAAATGATTTTAGGCAAACGCTATCCCACCTGTTGCTAGGGTTGTTTGGTCAAGTTACTCTCTCATAATAGCTTATGTCTCTTCAAATATCAACGCTTCAGAGACTCGAGAAAACTAAACTATTTGTAACATGTCTGTAATCTGTTCAAATGACTTGTTTCAAGTTGACTTTCGAACATTAAAATCGCTTTAAAATTTGACGTTTTTAGATGAAAACCATTGACTTAGACCCCTATCCAATGATAAAACGCCTCTTCAGTCATGGTTTTTACACCCAAATCTATCGCCTTTTGTAGTTTTGAGCCTGCACCTGTTCCATAGACTACATAGCTCGTCTTTTTGCTGACGCTTCCGCTGGTTTTACCCCCCATTTTGTCGATGATTGTTTCCGCTTCATCCCGCGTGAACCGCTCGAGACTCCCTGTCAAAACAATGGTCAATCCTTTTAGTAGCCCGCTCTCTAAATTTTCTTCCAAACTGACAGTATTGACCCCCGCATCTTTCATTTTTTGAATCATCTGCCTATGGTGAGGATTTGCAAAATAGATGTGTATACTCTCTGCCATTTTGTCGCCAATTTCTTCTGTCTCCGTCAGGTCCAGCTGAGATGCACAGGCGATAGCTTCCATATTTTTAAATTTCCGCGCTAAATTCTGCGCTGCTTTCTCTCCGATGAAAGGGATGCCCAAACCGGTTAAGAGCCGTTTCAAATCATTGCTTTTCGACAGTTCAATGGCCGCGAGAATATTCTTGACGGATTTGTCTCCAAGACCTTCAACACGCTTAAGCTTTTCTTCTGACTCGGCAAGGGTATACAAATCACCTGAGTCTTTAATCCATTTGTTTTCTATAAGTATATCCACTATACCTTCCCCAAGGCCATCAATATTCATTGCAGCTTTTGAGCAAAAGTGAATGATGCTGCGCCTATTTTTTGCCGGGCACCAAGGGTTCGTACACCTTATAGCAACTTCGCCCGCATTCCTCATAGTCTTCGCTTCACACACCGGACAATTTTCTGGTATCAAAAACGGTACAGAATTTGGTTTTCTCCGTTCCTTGAGGACTCTCACAACAGCGGGAATAACATCGCCTGCCTTCTGTATCACCACAGTATCGCCAATGCAAATGTCCTTTTCGAGAATATAATCTTGATTGTGAAGGGTGGCACGGGCAATAAGAGATCCCGCTACTTCTACAGGCACAAGTTCTGCTCTCGGTGTCAAAACACCTGTTCTTCCAACGTGTACAGTAATGTCTATAATCTCAGTCATTTGTTCTTCAGCGGGGAATTTGTACGCAACTGCCCACTTTGGACTCTTGGTCTTGACGCCGAGGGTTTTTCTGCTGCCAAAGTCATTGACTTTAATCACCATGCCATCAATGTCGTAGGTCATATCACTGCGCATAAGTTTGGTTTTTTCGAGAACGTCTAAAATCTCTTGAGCCGACTGGCAAAGTGTCGGCTTGACCACTTTAAAGCCCAGTGATTCCAGAGTTTTAAGGGATTCGCTGTGAGTTGTAACCCGCTCTTTAACGTCTCCGATGACGTCAAATATATAAATCGAAAGTGGCCTTTTCGCCGTCACTTTTGAGTCTAGCTGCCTCAGGGAGCCGGCCGCCAAATTACGTGGATTTGCATAGCGCTGTAACCCGCTTTCCTCTTGAATTTCATTGAGTTTGGCAAAGGCTTCTCTAGGCATAAACACTTCTCCGCGCACTTGTAGATCCAAGGGCTGAGATAGTTTTAACGGCACCGAACGAATGGTTTTTACATTGTCCGTCACATCTTCCCCAACCTCGCCGTCGCCTCGTGTAGCCGCTTGAAATAAAATGCCTTCCTTATATGTTAGGGCTACCGTTAGTCCATCAATTTTAGGTTCTACTGAAAAAACAAGTGTTTCTTCTGGCAATTCTTTCTTGATCCGCTGCATAAATCCTTCAATATCTTCTATTGAAAAAGCATTGTCTAAGCTCAGAAGCTTTTCAGAATGTCGAATTTGTTTGAAGTTTTCGAGGGGCTTGCCTCCGACGCGTCTCGACAGTGAGTCCTCAGCAGTCCACTCTGGATGGGCCGTTTCTATGCCTATAAGCTGTGCATAAAGAGTGTCGTACTCACTGTCAGAGATGGGGGACTCATCGTGAACATAGTAAGCTCTACTATAAATATTGAGGGTTTCGACAAGTTCTCGGTATGCCATTAAATCCATGATATCCTCCCATAAGTGCTTCATATGACTTCTAATCGACCTTTTCAATAGGCGCAATGGACAAAGAAAGAACCTTGATGCCCTTTTGGTCAAAGGCTATGGTGATTTCTTGATCAGTTTTAGCCTGTTTAATGGAAATAACCGTTCCTAATCCAAAAACTTTATGCCTTATTTTGTGCCCCGGTTTAAGGTCAAGATCATTTTGGGGCGCTTTGACAACAGGTGCTTCCTCTGGACGAATCTTGTAGCCCAATCGACTTAGGTCTGAAAATTCAGGCTTAGCAAAAGGCATTACACCCACTTTGTCCACAAAGTTACTGGGGATTTCACGCAGAAAGCGCGATTTTGGGTTGACTTTGGTAGTGCCAAACTGCATGCGCATCTGAGCACAGGAAATGGTGAGTTGCCTTTCTGCACGGGTGATGCCCACATAGAACAAGCGCCGCTCCTCTTCAAGGGTCTCAGGATCATCAATGGAACCCTGCACTGGAAAAAGGCCATCTTCCAATCCTACCAAGTAGACATAAGGGAATTCAAGGCCTTTGGCAGCATGAAGGGTCATGAGCCAAATAAAGCCTTTGTCCTCCGCCACCATATCCTGATCGGACATAAGGGTTATTTCACTCAAAAACTCAGAGAGAGAGCCCTCTGGACTTCTGGTTTTGTAATCCGAAAGAACAGATGCCATCTCTTTGATATTTTCGATGCGCGATTTGGATTCTACGGTGTTTTCCAATTCGTGGGATTTCAAATAGCCAGACTCGTGGATCATCCGCTCATAGAGCTCTACAAAACCCAAGGTTTCAGATGCACGTCTATACCCTTCAAATTCATTCACAAATTTCCGGAGCGGCTTCAGAGCCCTTTCACCCAAATCATTTTGCTCGACGGCCATTAGCATGGTCTCATAGAGGCTTTGATCGTCTTCCTGCACCGCTCTTAATTTGTCGAGGGTGCCGTCGCCTATGCCTCTTTTGGGCGACCCAAGGACGCGGAAAAGGGAAATGTCATCGGCGGTGTTGGCCACCAGTCGAAGATAGGCCATGACATCCTTGATTTCTTTTCTGTCGTAGAACTTTAAGCCCCCGACGATTTTGTAGGGGATATTGAACCGTCTCAAAATATCTTCATAGGCTCTGGACTGTGCGTTAGTTCTGTAGAGGACAGCGTGGTCTTCAAAGCGACTGCCGCCTTCATTATGGGCTTTTTCAATTTGAGAGATCACATAAAACGCTTCGTCTTTTTCGTCTCTCGCCGTGTAGAGCTTCACTTTCTCGCCTGAGTGATTATCCGTCCACAGTTTTTTGTCTTTGCGATCTTTGTTGTTGACAATGACAGCATTGGCAACGTCCAAAATTGTTTGAGTCGACCTGTAATTTTGTTCAAGGAGGATGACTTTTGCCTTTGAAAAATCTTTTTCAAAATCCAAAATATTGCGCATATCCGCGCCGCGCCAAGAGTAAATAGACTGATCATTGTCCCCTACGACACAAAGATTTTGGTGTTTTGAAGCCAGCAGCCGTATAAGTTCATACTGGGTCCTGTTGGTATCTTGATACTCGTCGACGAGAATGTACTGAAATCTGTCCTGATAATGAGAGAGCACTTCAGGCTGACATTTGAGAAGCATAAGCGCCTTTAAAATCAAATCATCAAAATCCATGGCATTGGCTTGTTTCAACCGTTTTTCATAGGCTTCATACACTTCGTGTACCAGTTTTTCTTTGTGCTTGTTGCCGTGGTGCAGAATATAGTGTTCAGGCAAAATCGACGCGTTCTTGCAATCGCTAATCCGTCCGTGGACGAATTTGTGAGACAAGGTTTCATCGCTGATCTGCTGAACTTTGAGAATGTCCTTGATGACGCTGCGTTGGTCTTGTGTGTCGTAGATTGTGAAATCCCGGGTATAGCCAATAAGCGCCGCGTGTTGCTTCAGTATTCTGAGGCACATGGCGTGAAACGTGCCTATCCACATAGAGTCCACATGGAGATGCGTCAATTGCTCTACCCTGTGGCGCATTTCCTTAGCCGCCTTGTTGGTAAAGGTGAGGGACAGAATACTTTGAGGATGAACCCGTTTGTCTTCAATGAGGTGGGCTATTCTGTAGGTCAGTACACGTGTTTTTCCGGATCCTGCTCCGGCTAAAATAAGAAGAGGTCCGTCTGTTGTTAGGACAGCCTCTCTCTGCATTGCATTTAAATGATTAATGTCCATTGGCTACTTCCTTCGAATGTTTGTTCGCTCTATTATACCAAGGAAATTCAGAAAGTGAAAGGCGAGGCTACTGAAAAACAACATTTAAAGTAATGGTATCCCCCTCGCTTCGCAGCTTCGTAAAGTTTCACTGTCCCAGAGACTTGCTTGGACTTCGCCGATGTGCTCTTTTTCTAAAAAGAACATACAGAGTCGGGATTGACCAATTCCACCGCCCACAGTCTGGGGAAGTTGTCCTGTGACAAGGGAGTCATGGTAAGGAAGCTCTAGGCGTTCCATGCAGTCTCTGACGCCTAATTGGTATTTGAGCGCCGCTGCATCTACCCGTATGCCCATTGAAGACAACTCAAAAGCGCTTTCCAGAATAGGGTTCCAAAAGATGATATCGGCGTTTAGTGTCCAATCGTCATAATCAGGCGCTCTGCCGTCGTGGGGAATTCCAGACAAGAGTCTCCCGCCAATTTGCATAATACATACTGCTTTTTCCACTTTTGCGATGCGGTTTTCTCTTTCTTTTGGCGTCAGTCCTGGATAATGATCCTCAAGTTCTTGAGCCGTTATAAATACAATATCCTGTGGCAAGTCATGAACAAGCGATGGATAGATGGTTTTGATGTGTTCCCCTGTCTCACGGAGAACCTTGTAAATCTTACTGACCACAGATTTAAGTCTATCGAGGGTTCTTTCGTGCCTTGGAATAATCAATTCCCAATCCCATTGATCCACATAGATTGAATGGATGGCGTCAAGCGTTTCATCCCGTCTAATGGCGTTCATATCTGTATAGAGACCTTTGTCCATTTCGAAACCATAGCGGTAAAGAGCCTGTCTCTTCCATTTTGCGAGGGAGTGTACAATCTCTGCATAGCCGTCTTCAAATGCAAATCCCACTGGCCGCTCAGTGCCGTTTAGGGTATCGTTGAGCCCTGTGCCACTCATGACAAAGAGTGGTGCAGAAACCCTTTGTAGATCCAGTTCTTTTGCGAGTGCTCTTTCAAAATAATCCTTAAGGTCTTTAATCGCCATTTCTGTTTGCATTAAGCTGAGTTTTGGGACGTACGCACTTGGCTTTAAACTTGTCTTCATCTGGATTTCCTCCTGTTTTTTGGATGTGCCATTGGTCTTTATTCAAGATCAAGCACGCCTTGGAAAATAGTCCCGATGAGCAAGTGAACCGTCTGCATTAAAGCTTATTTCTGATGTGCCGGCATTCAGAAATAAAAAAAAGTCCATCATCTCTATGATTATAGAGACGAAAGACTTGGCTTCCGCGGTACCACTCTAATTAGGGTTACTCACTCATTCGGGTACGGACACATAAAACTGTCGATACCTTTCCGCTGTAAAGGGCGGGCCCTTCTAAGTCTACTCTCGATTGCCGATTTCGGTTAGCCACTCCAAGATGTTCTTCCATTCAGTCCACTGTCGAACTTTCACTGCCATCGACTCGCTCTCCATTTTGCCAAGCAAAATGTAATAGTTTTTCTGCATGTACTCTTCTTTTCATCGTGTTAATTTTTATCATCATAATCTAAGTCACCTATGCTTGTCAACTCTTTTAATGCAAAAAGAGTGATGAGTGTGGTCAATAAGCGATAATGTCCTCTTGCAACGCAAGGGATTCTGTCTTCTGAAGAGCAGATTGATTAGGGTGTCAAAAGTCCGTAGTTGATCTTGTTCATACTACATATAGTTCCGGATTGTTCAACTGGAACTATATGTAGTATGAACATTTGAGAAACTTGCTTTTGACACCCTAATCCTTGAATAGAGCACACAAATCATTAGAGTAATGTGATTGGAACTGGTCTCGACCCCAAAACAATCACCCGAATACTACCGTCCCACTACTGTCCCACGCGAAGCGCCGAACAACCCTTTTGATTCGCTTTGCTATTCTGAAGATGCAGCGTTTCAGAACATTTTCTTATTTCATATCACACTCTTTTTATGCAAAAAGATTGACAAGAAGGCCTTGAAGCTCTCCTACTTTTTCGAGCAACCGTATACTTTTGCGTTCGCTGTTCAAGAATTCATCTGTCAATTCAATGAGTTTTTCATCGATGAGACTGACGATTTTAAGTGCCTTTGTGCGCCCAACACGGGAATACCCCCTACGTTCTTCTATTTTCAGCCCCATTTGAAGAGCCTCTTCAATAAAACCTTTGACAAGTTTTTTGTATTGAATGAGGGTGTCGATGGTTTTGGATTCTGTGAGTTTCTTGCCCTGTTCTTTGATGTCCTTCAGCATGCGCTCCAGCTGTTCGTGGGATTGTTTGAATTCAGACTGATCCATAATTTCAGAAAACTGAATTCCGGGAACAGCACTGGGTTTATGTGTCGATTGTGGGACACTTTTAGGCTTTATCGCGCTTACTTTCATCTTTTCCTCCCTGGTCCATTTTTTCAACAGCCTCAAGAACACTTGCAATAACGGCTAGCATTTGTGGTGGCATATTGTCCCTTAGGTCGAGGGCTTCTAATTGTTCTTGTAAAAACCGGTCTCCATTGCCTTTGTCCCATATGCTCAATGCCTTAGCTTTACTCGAAATTTTCATACTTTGATGTCCACTCCTTTTCTTGAGGCTATATCCTTGTCAGGTGCAGAAGGCACACCCTTGATCTGCTTATCTTCGGTCTCCTTTTTGACGTTATCTTCGCGGAGGAGGCCATAATGAATGGACGCCAACTGATAGCCAACGCCTACCAAACTCTGTTTAAGTGCATCCGCCATTGGGGTCAATTGGTCGACTACTTTTCTTGACTCCGCTTTGAATGTCAAACTCAGTTTTCGGTCTATGGTGTGAACGCCTATGCCTATTTGACCGTTTTTAGGCGTGTCCAGGACAAAGAACATTTGGAAATTTTCCCAATCCAGCAATTCATCTTGTTTTCGTGCTTCAATATGGACTTTGAGTTCAAATACCCCTTGCTCTGTTCGATAGGGAATGCTCAGGTCTAAAGACTGCTTTGGGGAGCCTTCTTCGAGTTTGTTGACCAATCGATGCGCACCTAAACTTTGTGCCAATTCCTTAGGCCATTCTTTTTCCATCTCTTTGTCTTCTTTTTTTGGCGTATCCTTGTTCAAGGCTTCGAGAGCTTCATAAATAGTTCTTTGCTTAGAGGTGATTTCAGCACCTTGAAGGGACTTGCCCCCTTGGTGATTTTCGCCTTCCAGGTTGTAACCAAGGCTTCTGAGATGTTCTAGAACCATTCGAGGAGATCCTTTCAGCTCTGAAAAAGCCGTGATTTGTCTTGCCAATGCACCTGTAAGATCAAGGCCCTTCGGCTGATTTTTAAAGGCCGCAGAAGCAGCTGTAAGGCCAGAATTCATGAGCCCTGACTGATAGATTATTTTTTTAGCAGACGGCTTGAAAGCCATGGCTTCCAAATTCTGAATGATTTTATTAAGCGGCTCTTTAGCTTGAGATAATTTGCCCTGCTCCACCAGCTTTTTAATATCAGCAAGCTGTGAGCTCATAACCAAAAGTTGCTTTTCCATTTTCATGCTGGTGTAGAGAGGGATATCACTTTTCATCAGAAGTCTGTCTACTGCTTCGATGGTCTTTTGAATGACCTGCTTTTGCTCCATAGGCGTAGGAAGATTCTCCACTTTTTTCAGTTGATCCAAGGTTGTTTTTCTAAACTGGTCAAAGTCGAGGCGCGCTACTTTCATGGCTTCTTTAACCTCTTGTCTCAGAAAAATCTTGCCTTTAATCTCTTGGTCAAAGGGGATTGCTCCCTGAATCAGACGATCCTCATGCGGTGACATTTGATCCAAAGGCACAGTTTCATCATCACTCTGCAGTTCTTCCCTTTGAACATCGGCTCCTTTTTTTATTTCAGCGACGCTATTGCGCCCTTCATTCTCAATACCTCTTGTAAGCTTTGTCCATTCGTCAAGGTTTAGAGTGTCATTGCCAACGTTTAACATCACCTGTTTAAAGGATTTTTCTGATTGACCATCACTTTTGGCGCCCTCTTTTGTCCCATTAAACAAACCGGAAGAATTCAAATCAAACGCTTCTTCTAGCTGGCTTTCAAGAATGTTATCGCCAATCATCCCTTCAAAAAAAAGAGCGTCTAGAGTCTCTTCTAATGCAGGCAACTTCACATCATTTTTACCGCCTACACTTGTTAGTTCGTGGAGTAATGCCTTTAGTAACGTCGGCATCAATTTTTCTGCTGCGATGGACTCTGAGAGTGTCTCCCTCAAATCTGACGTCAAAAGATCCGTTGTCAACCCTCGGTTGACTGTATGAAGCACTTCAGCCGTAAGAGGCAGCCGTTTTCTGACCATCAGGGTCAGGGCTTCAACGATTTTTTTTCTCGACAAATTGGGGTCCTTAAGCAGTTCCTTGACCTGTTTTTTTTCTTCTGGCGTAAGTGGCCGCTCTTCGGAAAGTGCCTCTATCGTCGTACTTTCAACAGTGTCAGAATAAACGTCAATTGCCTTTTGCGCCTCTTGCGCACTCTGGACTTGCGTAGAGTCTACACTTTGAGAATCGACAGTTTTAATTTCAGAATTCGTCTGTCCTTGAAGTGCTGACACTTCAGTTTTGTTTGTAAAAAGGTCCTTGGCTAAATTTTGAAGGATTTTCATAGGCACTCCTTTGGAGATTTTATTCATCAAATTTGATTAGGGTGTCAAAAGTCCGTAGTTGATCTTATTCATACTGCATATAGTTCCGGAATGTTCAACTGGAACTATATGCAGTATGAATAATCGAGAGACTTACTTTTGACACTCTAATCAAATTTATTATCGGCAGATTCAAGCCACATATTTAAGCGTCCATAAAAACAAGGCCAACTCCTAAATGCTAAAAGTTGACCTCTTTAAATCCTTTTATGCTTTGGACAAGCGTCTTTTCTTGCCCGTTAAAAACAGAGTCATCCCAAGTGCCGTCAGAATCACAGCCATCATGAGGAGCACGCAGGCTTGAAGTAAAAATTCAGAAGGTTCACGGCCATACATAGTGAGTCCTTCTAGGGCTTCAATTGCCCACTTTTGAGGCATAAACTGCGCTGCGCCGAGAATGACCTTGGACTGAACCACTGCCAATGGCCACATGCACCCACCAAGCATAGAAGTAGCATTGATCACCACTGCGGTGACTGCTCCTGCTTGCGCCCTTGTTTTTAGCAGACTTGACATTAAAATCGCAAGACCTGTAATGGTCATGGCATATAAAAACAAGAATCCCATCAAGGCCAGTAAATGCTGCCCAAAATCAATTTGGAACAGGACAGCGCCAAGGACATACAAAAGGCTTAACTGGATAAAGCCCAGAAGTACTGTCGGCGTAAAATAGCCGACGACTACAGACAAAAACTTGACTGGAGCTATATTCATGCGTCCCCAAGTATGGTTTTGAAAATCCGTCAAAATATCTGCAACGCTGAAAACCAGTGTAAACATTGAAAACATCAGGCTAAAACCAATCATATTGTGGAGCTTGTTGTTATAGTTGAGCCAGACCGAACTCCCCACTCTCTCGATTTTCATCACAGCTGTGGGCTTTTGATCGACGTTCTTTTGAAGCATGTCAAACCACTTTTCAGCGTCTCCAACAGTCACTTGATCCGTCAGCACTTTAAGACTTATTTGAATTTCATGGGCTAAAAAACGATCCGAAAAATAGCGTTTCACATAATTTTCTAGACGCATTTTCGCTTCGATATGCGCCGTATCTTGCACGAGACTCAGTAATTTTATTTGAGGCACTTTTGCAGCATTTTCTTCATCAAAGGTAATGAGATAATCAAGCTTCATGTCCGCCAACTGCTGAACGCCCTCACTTCGAGGCACCTTTGTAACCTTGAAATCTGCGCTTGAAAGCATGTTCTCATATAGGGCTTCATAGGGTGCAGCATTTGGTTCTAGGACCCATCCAAGCCTCACTGCGTTAGTCCCGCTTTGAAGGTTGAACACAAAGACAAAGAAAAGTGTCAATGCCGACATGATGGCAAATATGTGATAATTCCGTTTGAAATGAAGCAAGCGCATTTTAAATATAGTTATCATGTGTTGGCCCACCTGTCTTTTCTAAGCATACGCGCAGCACCTCCAACAAATAGCACCATTATTCCCAGCAATACATAAAGATTGAGTGCAAAGCTCTCAAGGCCAAACCCCTGCATGGTTCTGAGGAGCGCTTTGAGCGTGAGTCCATTGATCGTCAAATAACTCATGGTTTCCACAAAACCCGGAAGTCCTGCGAGGGGGATGAAGCTGCCTCCAAAGAAGGCCATAATCTGAATAATCAAAGCCTCCATCATATTTGCCAATTTGAAATCTTCAAGCTTATAGGTGACAACACCGACAAACACGCCCATTCCCGCCACAGCAAAGGACGAAAAACAAGCGATAAAAAGAACTTGCAAAAGACTTCCCCAAGCCACATTCAGAACTGTCGCTGAGAAGAGGATCATGAGGGCTGTCTGGGTTAAGGCAATGGCCACTAGGGTTATCCATTTTGAAATGAGCATATGCCAAATACTGATCCCCGACATAAGCTGTCTCTGCATTGTAAATTGCTCTTTTTCTTCAAGGAACATTCTGCCGCCTTGCCCAGCTGTAAACAGTAAAAACATACTCATCAGGGCTGCCGCATAGTAAGCAATACTTCCAATTGACGAAATTCCAGGTACACCCAATCCCTCTATAGAGGATGCCGCATTAAAATCCATTTCCATCATATGCTTCATCTCACGTCCAAGAGCTTCATAATCAGGACCTGTGTTTGTATTTAGGGCCAAAGCTTCATTCAGCGTCTGCTTCACCGTAATTCTTCTGTTGAGATCTTGAAAGAAACCTTCAAAAATACTTTTGACGATAGTGCTTTTTATACCATTCTCTCTGCTCAGGACAAGCTTTGGTTCTGTTTGGTTGCGTACAGGGAGCATTAAACTCATACTCAAATCTTTGATGAAATCCTTTGGCAAATACAAAATGCCGAGGACAGAGCCGCGATGAAGCGCTTCTTTTGCAGTCGCTTCATCCATAACAATGTAAGTCATGATTTCTTTAACATCTGGATTGTTCAAAAATTCCTCAAAGAAAATCGTTTCTAAATCTATCTCCTGGGCCATCTTGGTGAGTTTAAGGGCAGTCTCTTTGGGTATGCTGCTTGACAGTGCGCCAAACCAATTGTCCTCAGGGGTATTTTTTTCGTAGAGTTTGACGATTCCTATTTTCACAGGCTCCTTTAGAAAGCCAGATTCAAAACTTTGGGATAGGCTATATCCTAAAATAGTCATGAGTATAATGGGCATCATGATGAGAACCATCATGGTTTTTTTATCCTTAACGAGAAGCAAAAAATCATGCCACGCCAATAAAAGGATCATATTTCCTCCTTTTTGAGAAGTCAAAACTCTAAAAAATGTACGCTTAGCTTTTGACTCTCTATCTCCTTTAATCTCGGAGTTCTTTTCCTGTCAGTTGCAAAAACACGCGCTCAAGATTGGGTTTGATAACATCCACCGACTGAAGTCCGCACGCTTTAACGGACTCTAGCGCCAGTAAATTTCTCAAGAGATCTTCATGAAGAGAGGAAACCATCAAGGCTTTGTCCACTCTTTTGACTTCCTTGACCCCATCCAAGCTGTTTATTTGAGCGAGAAGTTCCGGACTGTAATTTTCAAATGTAAGCTGAGTGGTGACCAAGCCTTCAAAGGTGGCTAAAAGAGCCTCTCGCGTTCCACTGGCTATGGTTTTGCCCTCGTCCATAATGTAGATCTCGTTGCACAGATACTCAACCTCTTCCATGTAATGGGAGGTGTATATAATGGTCATCCCTTGTTGGTTGAGGGCTTTGACCGTTTCTAAAATGTGGTTGCGGGACTGGGGGTCAATACCAACTGTTGGCTCATCCATAATGAGAAATTCAGGTTCATGGAGGAGCGCTGCACCGATATTGATTCGCCTTTTCATCCCACCACTGTATTTATCCACTCTGTCTTTGAGTCTATCTTTGATGCCGATAATTTCAGAGACAGCCTCTATTCTGTCTTTCAGTTTTTTTCCTTTGAGTCCGTAGAGGCTTCCCCAAAACATCAGATTCTCATATCCAGAAAGTGTTGGATA
>JBBRGL010000008.1:0-20859 GCA_038240675.1 Peptostreptococcales bacterium | reverse complement strand
CAGGACTATACCCCATGGATTTATAAAACACATCATTAATTTCAAGGTAGGTCTGGTCTGATATCCGTGTAAGTCCTAAAACTTCAGCCAAATTTCTAAAAGCCTTGCCGTACTTCTCTTCTGAAAATGCCAGTGCTTGTTGGGCCAATATCCTATCCCTTATTTCATCCTCTTGTTGCCTGTTGATATCATTTAACGCGCTGTTCGTTAAGGTCAGTTCCGTCGTCGCTGCATCTCTTTCGCCGATAAGCTCAGAGAGACTCTCTGCCATGTGGTTAAATCGTTTAGCCAAGCGCCCTACTTCGTCGCTGGAGTCTATTAAGATCCGCTCATTCAATCTGCCCTGTGCCAGTGCATCTGCTCCGGATTCTAGTTTTTCAATAGGACCCGCGACAGACAAAGCTACACGTCTGGTGATCAAACTGATGAGTATAGCTGAAAAGAGCATGTAAAGTGCGATTTCCAAGAGCTTTTTCTGAAGTGCCAGCTGTCGAATTTGAATGGTAACAGCAACCAATACCACGCCGATGGGATCATCATCGTAATAAATGATTGCTTCCTTTTGGCTTAAGTACCCAGGGCTATATGCTACCCCTGCTGCCGATTTTGCAAAGACTTGACTTCCGGAGTAAGTCCGCACTGCAATTTTGCCAATCTCAGGGTCGAGGAGCATCGCCTCTGCTATGTCTAGCATCCCTTCAGCATTATAATTCCAAAGGGCATTGGAATAGGCCAGTGCCGCTACCTGCGAGTACGTATTGAGTTTTTCTTGAATTTCTCTCTCAGACTGAATCTTTAGGGATAAGTATTGATACATTGACAAAATCACAAAAGCAAATAACACCGTCAAGAGTATAGGTGTTAACAATTTGTTGGCGATGCTCGATTGCTTTTTTAAAAAATTGTGGACAAACCCAGAGTGTTTCATTTGCTCACCTCAACGATTTTACTCTCAATGAGATTTATACCCTTCATTCTGAATTCAAAACAAGATGAATAACGGCACAATTTGCTAATAGAGGCTTAATAATTTAACATCCGAATTAGGGTATAATACTGTTAGTTCATTCAAAGGAGAAAAATACATTGACTCATTATTTTCAAGGTCTTATTATGGGACTTGCTTACGTGGCACCTATTGGCATGCAGAATCTATTCATCCTCAACACGGCATTAACGCAAAAAAAGAGCCGCGTTTTTCTCACAGCATTCATCATTATATTTTTTGATGTTACCTTGGCTTTTGCTTGCTTTTTTGGTTTGGGGGCTATCATGGAGCACTCCCTCTTGATTCAAAAAGTTGTTCTGTTTTTTGGAAGCTTAATCGTCATCTGGATTGGCTATGGCATCATCCGTTCCAAAGTCAAACTTGATACCAAAACAGACGTCAGTATAAGCCTTCTCAAGGTCATTTCGACTGCCTGTGTGGTCACGTGGTTTAATCCTCAGGCCATTATCGACGGCAGTATGATGCTCGGCGCTTTTAGGGCGACACTGACCTCATCGGAAAGCCTTCCCTTTATTTTGGGGGTGTCTAGTGGCTCAGTCCTCTGGTTTCTTTCCCTCGCCACTTTCATACCCATGATGAAAAAGCAGTTTAACCCTAAGATCCTAAGTTGGATAAACGTTGTGTGCGGCATTGTCATTGTGTTCTATGGCCTCAAGCTCAGCTATGATTTCATAAAATTAGTATCTTAAAAACTTCAAACCTTAACGCTTTAACCATGTATCGATTGTTGTAATAAGCTCCTTGACGTTGTAGGGTTTGGTGACGCAGTCATCCATTCCGGCTTCGAAACACTTGTCCCTGTCGCTTTTTTGTGCATTTGCAGTCAGTGCAATAATCGGCACCATAATCCCCTGAGTCAATTGATACGCTCGAACCAGCCGAGTTGCTTCAAAACCATCTAATTTTGGCATTTGCACATCCATCAGCACGAGATCGGGAACATCCTTTTTAAACTGTTCCACAGCATCATAACCATCAAAGGCAAAATTGATGTCGTAATCTCTTTTGGCCAAAATAATGCCAATGAGTTTTCGACTGATTTCATCATCCTCAGCAATGAGTATTTTGTATTTCTTTTGGTTCTTTTCAGGCGAAACACACAGTTTTTTAAACCCATTATTTTTGTTTGTTTCTGGTGATGTTTCCATTTGTAAGGGTAGTCTGAAATAAAAACTGCTGCCACTGCCATATTCACTTTCAACCCACATCTCGCCTCCCATAAGTTCCACAAGGTTTCTTGATATGGCAAGACCTAGTCCGGTCCCCTGGTATTTTTTCGAGGTGCTACTATCCAACTGATGAAACCGTTTGAAAAGGGATTCTTGATCTTCTTCTTGTATGCCAATACCCGTGTCTTTCACTTGAAAAAGCACGGTTTTGTAATTTGGTCCATAGTCTTCAAGTTTCGCGGTTACTTCCACACTGCCTTTTACGGTGAATTTCAATGCATTACCAATCAAATTTGAAAGAACTTGTTTGAGGCGATAGTCGTCCCCCATTAAAGTTTCACTGCAAACTTCATGCAGTTGGCGTTCAAAAGCAATCCCTTTATGTTTGAAACTTAGCTGAAATAAATTGAAAACATCCTCAAGGGCGTCAGAAATTCTGAAGGGTTTGTTAGAGATGACAAACATACCCGCTTCCATCTTTGAATAATCTAAAATATCATTGATAATATAAAGTAGCGCTTTGG
This sequence comes from Peptostreptococcales bacterium, assembly GCA_038240675.1. Lineage (GTDB taxonomy): Bacteria > Bacillota > Clostridia > Peptostreptococcales > Acidaminobacteraceae > JBBRGL01. Next base: position 18,157 of record JBBRGL010000008.1, on the reverse strand, counting down.
TCGACTTTGAAGCAATGTCGATATACTCAAGATACTCAGGGTCTAAATCTGACTCTTGTAGCAGCTGAATCATGCCCATAATGCCATTAAGGGGCGTTCGAATTTCGTGGCTCATATTGGACAAAAATTGACTTTGGGCAATATGAGCTGCTTCTGCCTTTTCCTTCGCAACAATCAGATCCTGAGTTCTTACTTGGATCAGCACTTCTTGCTTTTCATAGCTGAGAGATGTGGAAAGAACGGTGGCTATAAATGTGGCTATAGATTCTAGTGAGTCAAATATGTTGTGGTAAAAAGCCGCTTCATGCACATCAAACATCAAGATAAAACCCACTTGTAGTTCCTTAGTATTCAGCGGCATCACTGCAAGGTTTGTCACTTCAAATGCGCTTAAAGTCTCCAGTAGATTGTCATAATGCGTGTTGGCATCCACTATAAAAGCTGATTTTTCATTTGGCAAACGCCTGATCATCTGCTTAAAGACCTGTGACTCCGTCATGTGAATGCGCCGTTCAGGACATATTCCCACCACTCGAAAGTCATTTTCAATCGATTCAAGCGCGCTTATGAGAATGACCGTTCTGCAACCTACGAGCTCACGAATATGCTTTGTCAGCACTTCGCCCAGCATGACTGGATTGTCTGCATAGGCAATAGCGTTTTTATATAAATCGAGAGTCATCACTGCATTAGCAGCGTACCTATTCTCTTTTGTCATATTGAATACTCTCCTTATAAGCCCCCAAAATGGTCTCTGTAAAATAATTCAAGGTCACAGTTAATGGATTTGTGGAAACTACCCATAAACTGAGGTGCTGTTTTTTCTGTGAGTCCAATAGCATCCACGAATACCGCACGCCATCTCACTGCCCATTCATTGAACACAAAAAATGCACCTTCACTTCTAAGAAGCCTATACGTCTCTTTTCCTAAAATCTCCTCAACGCAGTTAAGGCCTTTTATGCGCAAGACTTTCTTGGGGTCGTAGACCCCATCCCTATAGGGATGACAATCCCCATAGATGAGGAGAACCTTATTTCCTTTTTCAAGGGCTTGATCTATTGCCTTTGACAATACACTTTGAAGCTTAGACGGGTCCATGTGGAGTAAGGAATCTAGAAACATAAAGCTAAAATCAAAAACCCCCTGAGCAATCAAAGCATTGATTTCTTTTTTGAAAATGCCGCAGGAGATGACAAGGACGGATTTTTCAGGGGACATAAGACCTCCTTTTCCTCAGCGGGCGAACGCCTGAGGTGATTTAACAAAAGCTTCAATGTTTTTTGGATCTGTATTGTATGATTAGAGTGTCAAAAGTAAGTTTCTTGAATATTCATACCACATATAGTTCCATTTGAACCATCAGGAACTATATGTGGTATGAATATGATCAACTAAGGACTTTTGACACCCTAATCTTGTATGGAATATCGGCAGAAGTTGTGGCCAAAATAAATTTTGGGTCTTTTTCCATGGTCGACAATATCTTCGAACAAACGAAACCTATTTTGTCAGGTGTTACCCTATTCAGCGTAGCTCCATCCACATTGCCTGCAAAAAGTATATCAGTGCCTATGGCTTGCCTCGCATCTATCAAATTGTCTTTTTGATCTACAATAAACCCTAATAAGTTTGGCAAATCACTATAAAGCTTAAGAAAACCACCAATTTTGTAGCCTCCATTATGAAAAAGTATACCCCCTTTAATTTGAGAATACATTTTTTCTAAATTGGGTTTTGCAATATCTTCAGCCATTTTATAAGGGATTATAGCCATATTACAAACACTGCCAAAGTTGATGAGTAGATCCGCACCATCGGATAAAAGTGCGTTTCCATGTCGAACACAAAAGTCTGAAAAAAGAACCATGGCATGATCAAACACTGGCCGGTTAAATATCGCAAGTTCCATAAAAGTTTCAAGGCCCACTACAGTGGCCAATAAATTCATTGGGTCCACCCAAACTGCAGCCAAGGGAATTTGTCCATGGAACTGTTCCGCAATCCGCCTTACAGACTCTCTTGTATATAAAATAGAAGGATGGGTGTCTATATCCGGAAATTTAATAGCGTCAATTTCTGCGCCACATGCAATTGCTCTCTTTGTAATATTAGGCGGATTTTCTTTCATGTAACGTTTGTCACATCCAAAGGCTTTGGCTTCATTGGCAACGCAAAGTGGTGACAGCAATAAATCTGGCTGAAATCGTTCAATAATGGCGGCTTGTCCGTCAGCATATTCTTTTGAAACGGTGTAATACCGCTCAAATACGCAACCTGTAAGCCGCGCGCCGTACAAAGAAGTGGTTGTTACTACTGCGCGTCTATCTACAGGTGCTCCTTGGAGCGTTGCCATTACGCGTTCTGCGCTATTCATCTCGGTCAGATTCCATAATTGCACCTAAAAACTGCCCTCTCACTACACGGTCTTCGTCCACAAGTTTATCTCCTTGTTGTAGAATAGTCATTCCCAAAATCCGTCGTCAGCGTTCTGTACCATATTCATACCTAGATAAAAGGCTATTAAACATTTAAAACACGTTTATTCTTCCCAACTCATGGCGCGTGAAACTGCTTTTTTCCAGCCACTGTAGAGTCGTTCTCTAGTGACTTCATCTAGCTCGGGGCTGAATCGTTTCTCTATGACTAAATTGTCTGCAATGGCCGCAGTTGAAGACCAAAATCCGACGGCTAACCCCGCTAAGTATGCGGCTCCAAGCGCTGTCGTTTCCGTGACGACAGGTCTATCCACGTGCACGTTCAGAAGATCCGCTTGAAACTGCATGAGAAAATTGTTGACTGTAGCCCCCCCGTCGACTTTAAGGGCGGTCAAACTCAGGCCCGAATCCTCTGCCATGGCATCGATAATGTCCTTAGTCTGATAGGCAATGGACTCTAAAGTCGCCCGAATAATATGGTTTTTGTTGGTTCCTCTTGTCATGCCCACAATGGCACCTCTGGCATACATGTCCCAGTAAGGAGCGCCAAGACCCGAAAATGCAGGCACCATATAGACGCCACCCGTATCCTCAACCTTTGAGGCGAAGTACTCAGAGTCTTTTGCCTCGTGTATGAGTTTCATTTCATCTCTCAGCCACTGAATAGAAGCCCCCGCAATAAAAACAGCACCTTCAAGGGCATAGGTGACTTTGCCGCCCAGGCCCCACGCAATAGTGGTCAAAAGGCCTTTCTGGGAGGGAATACGTTTCTCGCCAGTGTTCATGAGCATAAAACAGCCTGTGCCATAGGTGTTTTTTGCCATACCAGGCTCAAAGCAAGCTTGCCCAAAAAGAGCCGCTTGTTGATCGCCCGCAACGCCTGAAATAGGAATATGAGCGCCACCAAAAGTGAATTCGTCAGTATTTCCGTATATTTCTGAGGAGGATTTCACCGTCGGCATCATGGATTTTGGAATCCCCATGATCTCCAGCAGTTGATCATCCCACTTCAGTGTATCGATATTAAAAAGCATGGTCCTCGACGCGTTTGAATAGTCCGTCACATGAACTTTTCCCCTCGTGAGATTCCAAATAAGCCACGTATCCACAGTACCAAAGAGCAACTCGCCTCTCATGGCTTGCTCCCTTGCGCCCTCTACATGATCCAGGATCCACTTCACTTTCGTGCCTGAAAAATAAGCGTCTACCACAAGGCCAGTTGCCTGTTTAATATATGCTTCATGGCCATTAGCCTTTAGTTCATCACAAATATCTGCAGTGCGCCGGCACTGCCAGACGATGGCATTATAAATTGGTTTGCCTGTGTTTTTGTCCCATACGACTGTGGTCTCCCGCTGATTCGTGATGCCAATAGCCGCAATTTCAAAAGGGTTTATACCTGCCGTTTCAAGAACTTCTCTCGCTACGCCCGACTGTGCTCCCCAAATTTCCATAGGATCATGCTCTACCCAGCCCGCTTTGGGATAAATCTGCCTCAGTTCCTTTTGAGCGGTCTGTACTATTTTTCCCTCTTTTGAAAATAAAATAGCCCTTGAACTTGTTGTGCCTTGATCAAATGACAGGATATATTTTTTCTCCATGGAATCCTCCACTATTCTCTGTTATTGGTTAGAGTGTCATACAGCGAAAACGTATAGCAGGTTTCATGTCGATAGATCTGCCCAGGCTCTAAATAATGGCCATCAAAATCACTGCGGTTAGGGCCATTGGGTATGTCCTGGGTTTCAAAACAGATTCCCTCATAGCGCCTAAAATATTCCCCACCGGTGAGTTGGCCTTGATCCAAAAAATTTCCAGAATAAATAACAACAAATTTTTGATTGGTATTGATGGTTAACATCCGCCTTGAGAGGGGTTCTGTCAAAACAATGCTCTCTTTTTTTTCATCCAGTTGAAAAGGATGGTCAATCCCGTGGCACCCCACTATTTGTGGGTACTGACTTTCCACCGCCTGTCTCAAGACCTTTTTTAAACGAAAATCAAAGGGTGTATTGGCCACGCTTTGAAGACTCTCTAAGGGAATACTTTCGTTATCCACTGGCGCAAAACAAGACGCTTTAAGCGTCAACTGGTGATCCAAAACAGACGTTTTAGAGGAGCCGCAGAGATTGAAATAGCTATGATTTGTCAAATTGACATAAGTTTTTGCATCTGTTGTCACACTGTAAGTAATCTCAAGCGCGTCCGGTTCCAGAACTTTGTAATGCGCTTTAATGTCAAGGGTCCCCGGCGTCTTTCCTTGGCCTTCTCTATCTGTAAACCCTAAAATAAGCGTGTCATCCGTCAGGTGTAAAACTGTCCACACCTGCTGATGAAGACCGTTTTCACCTCCGTGAAGGGCGTGGGGATGCGACGTCGTATCAAGATGTACCATTTGTCCATCTATGACGATTTCACCCTTAGCTGTCCTGCCAGCAGTACGCCCCACGATGACACCCAAATACATAGGATTGACTTCATAGTCCTCTAGGTTTTTGTATGCCAGAACCACATTGCTCCTATAACCCTGATGATTAAGGGCATCAATGGCTGTCAGTGCGCCTCCATAGGTCAGTATTTTGACGCAAAATCCACCGCTATTGTGGAGGGAGATTTCATGAACCACTTGTCCGTTTTTTGTGGTGCCATATTCGCTAATTGCCATATATTGTCACTCCAAAGTTTCTTTGTATTTGACTTCAAGGGGTTCTAACAGCATTTGCCGAAAACGCACTGCCGCGTGGGTGTGATTCATTATGAAATAACCACTGTCTTTGTCCGTCCCTCTTTTGACGATTTCTACGCCGTAGGGAGAAAAAATCACAGGCAGCACAGCATCTGCTGCAATCCGCTGCGCGATAGTATCCATGAGACTTTCGCAAAGTCCTGTTGCCACATAATAGACCTTGCCAGCGCCGTAGGCGTTCACCGTACAGGCCGCATAGTCCATATAGGGTTCGCCGTAAGTATAAAGAGCCTCAGCCGTTGTAGGACATAACAAATCACGCCAGACCGTACCTTGCCCAACTTGGCCCGTTTGGTTTCTAATTTCTACAGACTTGCCTTCACCGAGGGCTTCATAGGTCTTCACCGTTGCACCGACAAATGCATTGAGAAAACAGGGCGCTTTTTCGCCAAAGACCACGTTGTTATGACCGTCTTTAATGGCGCACCTAAAGCTCATAAGGACCGTTCCTCCAGCGTTTACAAAGTCCTTAAGGCGCATGGAAAGCACCTCATCGACAATCTGCATCACAGGGAGAATCAGCACTTTATAATCCGACCAGTCCCACGACGTGTCAATCACATCCAGGGGCAAATTCATTGCATAAAAAGGCCTATAACAGCGCAGCACCTCCGCTGTAAAGTCAAAGGCACTTGACTGCCTCTGCCCATGCCACGACCACCGGTTGTCATAATGGTATAAAACGGCCAATTGACTCTTCATAGGTGTTGCGAGCAATGCCTGTTGTTCTTTAATGGTCTTGAAAAAGGTCTGAACCTCTCGGTATTTGTCATTAAGACTATTGTCCGCATCCAAAATACCTTGGCAAAACTGTTCAGCACCTTTATTGTACCCTCTATAACGAAAATAGAAAAGGGATTCACACCCTCTGGCCATGGCTTGTGCTGCCCATAGAGAGGATTCGCCTTCACGGGGCAAATAACCGATATCATCATGGCCTTGGGCGCCGATCAGCTGCTCCATGACCCAAAAGTTCTGTTTTTTGAGCCCCCGCATATAATCGTGTCCCATGGCGATTTCCGCGGGGGAAATAGGCGACATGAGCCCACCCCAAACAGGATAATTGTCAAAAGCCACAACATCTAAATTCTTAGAAAGCTCAGTTTGATCAAAGCGCCTATTGAAATAACCCCCATAATAATTGTGGGTGATTTGCTGATGAGGTCCCTTAAACTGCTTGACACAGTCGATTTGAGCTTTGGCAAAGTTCAGAATAGACGCTGATTTGAACCGTGCCCAGTCAAGCTTTAGCACAGGGTTGTGAGTCGTAATGGTCGGTGTCGGCATAGGCATTTCATCGAAATCATTGTAGGATTGACCCCAAAAAATCGTTCCATAAATGTCGTTGAGGACGCGGATAGACCTATAGCGTTCCTTTAAAAACCCTTGAAATCCTCCATGACAAGCACTGCAGTAACAGTCATCGCTCCCTTCATGTCCCCATTCATTGTCCACCTGCCACATAAAAAGGGCTGATTCATCCTTATAATGGTCGACCAAAGCTTCCACCATACGCAAGGAATAGTCCCTATACACCTTTGAATTGTAGCAATACAAACGCCTCCCCCCAAAGCTTCGTTTGTGACCCTCTGCATCTTGAGACAAAATATCGGGATGCAATTTGTGAAGCCACGCCGGAAACGTCGCAGTAGGTGTCCCATAGACGACAGAAAGGCCACGTGACTTGGCCTGTTCAATGACGCGATCAAAAAAGCCAAAATCAAAAGTTCCCGATTTCGGCTCGATTAAATGCCATGCAAATTCGCCAATGCGTATGGCATTGGCGCCTAAATTCACGATCCGCCCAAGGTCCTCTTCACGGAGTTCCTCAGGCCAATGCTCTGGATAATAATCTATTCCTAACCACATTTAGTTACCTCCCTACCGCCAAGGGCATTCATAAACCTTGCCATGGCCTTTTGTCCAAGCTGCTCACACTTCATGACCCCTGAGTGTTCTAACCCTTCTACAAAGACCTGTCCAATAATTTGCTGTACCCGCGTTCTGGCATCAGTCGCAAGATCACCCGAGCTGAGTATTCGCTCATAAATGACTTCAAACCCTTGCACATTTGGCTCTTCTTTTATAACTTCCCATGGTCTTTGATCGTTCAATGCCTCTGTCAACAGGTCAAGGGTTTGTTTTAAGCGACTTGGCAGTACAGCTAGCCCCATGACTTCTATTAACCCTATATTTTCTTTTTTGACAGGATGCACCTCTGCATGGGGATGATAAATCCCCTCTGGATAAAGGTCTGACCGTCTATTGTCTCTGAGTACAACGTCAATTTCATATTTGCCACTCCGTTTTCGCACAATAGGCGTCACCGTGTGATGAGGCTCAAGGCCCGTGTGACTGAGGAGTTCATCCGCTTCACTGGTATATCCCCGCCATACTTCAGTCACTTGGGACGCAAGCGCTATGAGTTCAGCGCTATCAGCGCCCACCAGTCTCAGAACGGTCAGTGGCCACTTAAGCCATGTCACCGTTACATTCTCAAAACCTTTGATCCCATAATTTTTAAAAGCACCTGCCGCCGCCATTGGCATATCAAAATGTCCGCCTTGATAGTGATCATGGGTCAACATAGATCCTCCGACCAGGGGCAAATCCGCATTGGAGCCAATAAAATAATGTTCAAACTGGGTCACAAAATCGCAGAGTCGCTCAAAGGTCTGACGGGTTATCGCCATAGGCACATGGCGTTCACTGAGAATAATAGCGTGTTCATTGTAATAAATATACGGCGAGTACTGAAGTGCCCATTTTTCGCCAGCGAGGTTTAGAGGAATAATCCGGTGATTTTGACGGGGTGGCTGATTTACATTCCCCGAGAAACCGACGTTTTCAACGCAGAGTAAACATTTAGGATAACCCGTTTCCTTGACCTTGGCCGCTTCAATAATAGCCGCTGGGTCTTTTTCAGGCTTCGAAAGGTTGATGGTCATGACCATATTGCCGTAAAGCGTCGGCTGCTCCCAAACAAGGTTACGCGCCATTCGGTCTCTGCGGATATAATGGGTATTTTGCGAAAAATCGTAATACCAATCTGTAGCCATCTGAGGAGACGTGTTGTAGAGTTTAAAAAAATGTTCAGTCACCTGAGAGGGTCTTGGACAAACAATTCCCATAAGGGCTGTGTCCAGTAAATCCATGTAAGTTGGATGCATACTTTTCAGCTGTCCCTGAGTGTAGGCCCAGTTGCAGATTTGGTTCAGAATTTCTGGAAGACTAAGCTTTTCGTAATTTTCGGTGTTAGCCACCTGTCCGCTTGCCTCTACATGAAGAAATGCGCAAAGTGAATTGCGCATAGCGTGGAGATCCTCTTCTTTAAAAAAGTCGTTAAGGACGCTGTACGAAAGCAGGTCCTCTATATGTTTTGTGATCATGTTATACCTCATAGCCTTTAGGATGCTGAGTATGAAATTTCCAAGCACTGCCTATAATTAAATTCAGATCGTTTTTAAGGGGTTCCCAACCGAGAATACGCTTTGCTTTCTCATTGGACGCAATGAGTACAGCCGGATCTCCAGGGCGACGCGCTTCCATGTGCATAGGAATAGCATGCCCTGTAACCCCTCTTGCAGCCTCTACAATTTGTAAATTTGAAAAACCCTGTCCGCTTCCCAGATTGATAATTTGGCTGTCCATTCCCTCATTCAATTTTTCCATGGCCATAATATGGGCACGAATCAAATCATCCATGTGAATGTAATCCCTAACACAGGTACCATCTTCTGTCTGGTAGTCATCGCCAAAAATACACATAGAGTCCCTTTTCCCAAGGGGAACTTGTAGCACTATGGGAATAAGATGGGTTTCGGGATTATGGGCTTCGCCAATTTCACCGGATTCATGAGCGCCTGCAACGTTGAAGTAACGCAGCGCCACGTACCGAAGCCCAAATGCAAGGGATGACCAGTGCATCATTTTTTCCATGGTGAGTTTGGAGGAACCGTAAGGATTTATGGGTTCTGTCGGGTGGGTTTCTAAGATAGGTATACCCACAGGCTCCCCGTAGACAGCTGCTGTAGACGAAAACACAATCATGTCGATGCTAAATTCTTGCATGACTTCAAGAAGCACCTGAGTGCCGAAAACGTTATTGTCAAAATACATAAGGGGTTTTGTCATGCTCTCACCCACCAAGGACTTCGCCGCAAAGTGCATGACCCCTTGGATATTTTCCTGCTCCATCAATGTTCTTAGACCATTTTTGTCTTGCAAATCCCCTTGATAAAAAGTAGCCCTAAGATCAACAGCTTCCATATAGCCTGTGCTTAAATTGTCAAGGATCACCACTTCATGTCCTCTATCGACAAGTGCTCGAACTGCATGTGAACCAATATACCCCGCCCCGCCTGTAACCAAAAGTTTCATTTTTCACTCCTGAGTTTTTAGCTCTCTCGCACCATCGCCTATTTCTACTGGGTAGAAGTCTGCAGCGTATCCAATCAGCTGTTTATAGGCCTCTCCAACAATTTCGATAAACTTTGGCACTTTGTTTTTTTCAATCAGTGTAACGGTGCATCCTCCAAATCCAGCTCCTGTCATTCTCGATCCAATAACCCCATCAAATTGCTGCGAAAGGGCTACCAATGTATCCAGTTCATTGCAAGTCACTTCAAAATCATATTTGAGAGAATAGTGAGATGCGTTCATGAGGACACCAAAATCCAACAAGTGTCCTTCACTCAGAGCCACACTGGCCTTAAGCGTTCTTCTGTTTTCATAGACGGCGTGTTTTGCACGTCTTCTTGCCACTGGATTTTTGATGAGATGGGCACTCTTTTCAAAGTCTTCTGCATTCAAATCCCCAAGGCTAGAAATCATCATGGTCAATTTCAAATCGGCCAAGGCACTTTGACATTCGGCATTGCGTTCGTTGTACTTGGAATCAGCCAAACCTCTTTTTTTGTTTGTATTGGCGATGACAAGCGCATATTGATCAAGGTCAACGCGAGCGTAGGTGAATTCAAGGGTGGTCGTATCCAGCAATATGGCGTGATTGGCCTTTCCAAGGCCTATGATAAACTGATCCATAATGCCGCAGTTGACGCCTACAAATTCATTTTCGGCCATTTGAGCCAATTTGACCATTTCAACTGCATCCAAATCCAAGCGATAGAGTGCCTTCAAGGCGACACCCATAGCCAGTTCAATAGATGCGCTAGACGAAAGTCCTGCACCATTTGGAATATCACCTAAGAAACATATATCAAAGCCAGAGTCAAATGTAAAGCCTTTATTCCTAAATATTTGAAGAACGCCAATGGGATAATCCGTCCAATGATTCTGCGCTTGGAATGCACCTGAATTTAAAGTGAACTCTGAAACCCCTAAACCTTTGAAATTGCAGGAGTAAAAACGCATTTTGTCGTCTTGACGTCTAAGAACTGCAGCATATGTACCCCTTTTAAGGGCACAAGGCAGCACATGTCCACCATTATAATCTGTGTGTTCACCGATCAAATTGACTCTTCCCGGCGCAAAGAATACCCTTGGCGATTCACCCGTTTGAAAGACCTCCTTAAAGGCCTTGATGACAGTGTTTACCATAAGATCTCCTTCTCTTATTTTTTACGTATATTTTTCCGGTTATCAATAGCCACTGCCATAATAATAATCAGACCCTTAATAATAAACTGAATGTAAGGATTCACGCCAATAAAGGAGAGTCCGTAGGCAATGACCTGGAAAATAAGAACCCCTGCCACAATGCCGGAAATAGAGCCGATCCCCCCTGAGAAGGATAGTCCGCCAACGATACAAGCCGCGATGGCATCAAGCTCATACATGTTGCCCGTGTTGTTGGTAGCTGTGCCAATACGCGCCGTTTCTAGAGCGCCACCGAGGCCATAAAGCAGCCCGGCTAAAGTGTACGTAATGAGGATATATTTGACAACGTTGACACCAGAAACAACTGCAGCTTCTTGATTCCCACCGATGGCAAATATATTTTTGCCGAATTTTGTCTTATTCCAAAGAACCCACATAATAAAAGTTGCAATACTGGCGTATATGACCAAGTAAGGCACTTGGAAAGCGCCGATATGAAACGACCCTTGTGCAAATCTCATAAATCCTTTGTCGAGACCGCCGATGGGTTGAGCGCCGAAAGGCGGCCGATCATAGTAAGTGGACGTCAGACCGTAGACGATAATCATCATACCAAGGGTGGCGATAAAGGGGTCTACCTTGAGTTTCGCAACGACAAAACCATTGATAAAACTGATAAATCCCGTAACGACCATAACCAACAGAATAGGCGCCCATATAGGGAGTTGTGGCAAGTTCGGATACATTTTGTAGGTATAATCCACACTTTGGAGAAGTGAAGCTGAAATAACAGCGGCCAGTCCAACTTGACGACCGAGGGACAAGTCCGTGCCCTTTGTGATGATGATGGTTCCTACACCTAGGGCGAAGATAATCCGCGTTGACGACTGCGAAAGAATGTTTCTGAGGTTTGTCAGGGAAACAAAAGTCGGCTCGAGAATAATAATAATAAAGAGGAGCACTAGCAAAATAAAAAATATCGCATTGTTGACGACAAACTGCCACATGCCCTTTTGAGACATATTTTTAAACTTGCTAACGAGTTTTTGAGACATATTTTTAAACTTGCTAACGAGTGATGTATGGGATGGTTGTTTATTTGACATATGAGCCCCCTAATCTAAAGATACTTCGCCGAAAGGCGTAGAATTTCTTCTTGCGTTGTTTCAGCTGTGTTGACGATTCCAGCGACTCTCCCGTCACTCATGACAAGGATGCGGTCCGTTATACCAATAAGCTCAGGCATTTCGGAGGATACCATAATAACGCCTTTGCCTTTGTCAGCCAAATCAATCATCAGTTGATAAATTTCATATTTGGCGCCAACATCAATTCCCCGTGTGGGTTCATCCATGAGGAGTATTTCAGGTTCTGTCAAAAGCCATCTGCCGACAATGACCTTTTGTTGATTTCCGCCGGACAAAGAGCGGATTTTGGTCATAAGTGTCGGTGTTTTAACGCGCATACTGTCTACGACCCATTCTGAGTCTTTAACCATTTTTCGATTGTCGAGAAGAATACTCTTTTTTTGATACTGATCAATATTGGCAAGGGTCGCATTGAATTTAATATCCAGTTCTGAAAAAATGCCTGTTTCTCGGCGTTCTTCAGTAATCAAGGCAAAACCATTACGAATTGCTAGCCTTGGGTTTGAATTGGCAATTTTGCGGCCATGCAGTATGATTTGACCCGCTTCCAAAGTACGAACGCCAAACAAACTCTCGAGAACATCTGTGCGCTTTGAACCTACGAGTCCAGCAATTCCAAGAATTTCACCATGCCTTAGCTCGAAGCTCACGTCTTTGATTGAAGGCTGATACTTGGCTGTCAACCCTTCAACATTGAGAATCACTTCTTGAGGTTTATTGGTCTTAGGGGGGAACCGATTCGTCAAATCGCGGCCGACCATGAGATTGATGATCTCATCTGTCGTGATGTCAGCGACAGCACGCGTCGCAATCCATCTGCCATCTCTAAAAATAGTCACATCGTCTGCAATTTGAGCAAGTTCTTCCATTTTGTGCGAGATATACACAATGCCAACACCTCGGGCTTTTAAGGAACGTATGATATTAAACAAGTGATTGACCTCTTTTTCAGTCAAAGAGGATGTTGGTTCATCCATCACCAAAATTTTCGAATCATAGGATACCGCTTTTGCGATTTCGACCATTTGCTTTTCAGCGACTTGCATATCGTAGATTTTGCGTTTAGGATCCAGGTCAATATCTAAAGTCTTGAATATTGCCAGTGTGTCTTCATACATTTTCGCTTCGTCAATAAAAATGCCCTTCATGGGAAATCGGCCAAGCCAAATATTGTCCATTATCCGCGTAGACTGAACTTGGTTCAGCTCTTGGTGAACCATTGAAACCCCATTATCAAGGGCGTGTTTAGAACTGTGAAAATTGATTTCTTTGCCGTCTAAAAAAATATGACCTTCATCTTTTGTGTATATACCAAATAAGCACTTCATCAAAGTGGATTTGCCGGCGCCGTTTTCGCCCATAAGTGCATGCACTGAGCCTTTTCTGACTTTAAGTTGCACGCCATCCAGAGCCTTAACACCCGGAAAAGTTTTTTGGATATCCATCATCTCTAACATATAGGGGTGTTCCATAGAGCCTCCTTCAGACTGATTGTAAAAATGGGGGCGTGTCATATACCCTGACACAGCCCCCAAACTTTTGAATTCAAAACTGCTTACTTATAGGCATTCTCACCGAATTCAATGTTTTCTTTTGTGACTGCAACATAAGCAACACGAACAGCTTTGTCTGTCATAGTCCATTTGCCACCGTCAAGAATGTCTTTACCCATAGCTACATTGTACGCTAGGTCAAATGCTGCGCCACCTTGGTTTTTAGCATCGTTGAGAACAGTTCCTGACATATAGCCATCTTTAATTTGTTGAAGTGCATCTGGAATAGCGTCTACGCCCACAACTGGCATATTTTTGCCACCGTCAAAATAACCATTGGCTTTAAGTGAAGCGATTGCGCCAAGTGCCATACCGTCGTTGTTAGCCACTACGAATTCAATAGAATCGCCGTGTTTTGCAAGCCAAGCGTCCATCAATTCTTTAGCTTTTGTAGAATCCCACATACCTGTTTGGAGTTCTAGTTCTTCAACTTTCATGCCTTTTTCAATTGCAGTAGAGATTGCAAATTTAGTTCTTGCTTCAGCATCTGGATGTCCAGGCTCGCCTTTAAGAAGAACATACTGCATAATGCCATCGCCGTTTTTGTCCCATGTTGGGTTTGCTTTCCACATGTCAGCAATCATATTGCCTTGGATCACGCCTGCTTCAGCAGAGTTCGTTCCTACGTACCAAGCTTTGTCGTAGCTAGCAAGTACAGCTGCGTCTGGCTCTTTGTTGAAGAATACTACTGGAATGTTAGCAGCTTTTGCTTTTTCAATGATTGCAGGTGCTGCTTGTGGATCAACAAGGTTTATTGCAAGAGATTTTACGCCTTTTGAAATCATGACATCAACCTGGTCATTTTGCGTTGCTTGACTGTTTTGAGAGTCATTCAAAATGAGTTCAGCTTTGTCTTTTGCTGCTGTTTCGATTGAACGCCTTACGAATGACATGAAGTTATCGTCAAATTTGTAGATGGTGACGCCGATCTTAGGCATGTCTGAACCAGCTGCAGGTGCTGCTGGTGCTGCTCCGCAGCCAGCAAGTGTGAATACTAACACCACTAACAATACAATTGCAAGAACTTTTTTCACGGTATACGCCTCCTAAATGAATTTTGAAAACGTTTTTTACCAGGGCACAAAAGCTTTAAATGATGTCGTTTTAAAACACACTATTCATCTGTCTTTTGTTCTCAGGATTATTTCGCTTCCGTAACATCATTTTAGTAAATAATTAGCGATAAGTCAACCTATTAATTCTTTTTTTACTGCGTATTTTACTAAAATAGTCTGTTTTGTCTGTTATCTCATCTGTTCTGCCACTCTAGAATCTTAAACTTTTCTTTTTTTCAACTGTTTCGTGTTTTCCAAAGCACTTTCTCTCAAAATCAGCTCAGTCGGAACGATGATTTTTTTAGCGATGACACGTTTCTTTTGAATGCGCTCCAGCAACAAATCCACAGCCGTTTCTCCCATAAATTCCTTGTGTACACGGACAGACGCTAGTGGCGGCACTGTGTATTTCGACGTTGGAATGTCGTTAAACCCGATGATTGACATTTGTTGAGGCACCTTAATCGACGCTTCGTGGAGGGCTCTTAGAGCACCAATCGCCATTGAATCATTGGCGATGAGGAAGGCCGTTGGCAGTTCATTGGATATTTCAATGGCGCGTTTCATTAGTTCGTATCCGCTGCCTGCAACAAAGGTCCCAATATAGATTTGCGCAGAGTCCAGAAGACCACATTTGATCAGGTAGTCTCTGAAGACAATTTCCCGGCGCTCGCCAAGGGGCATTTTGTCCTTTCCGACATACTCTCTCCCGCCTATATACCCTATCCTTCGATGACCTGTATCGATAAAATACTGAATGACGCCAACGACGGCTTTTTCAAAGTCAATAACGATACTGTCAAACTCATTTTCGAGAGGAGAGGAATCCACAAAGACGATATAAGGAGAGACCCCTCTAAAACGCTGTATTTCATCATCAGAAAACTTCCCGATTGCAATAAGTCCAGACACGTCCGTCATCTGTGAAAAATCGTAATGATGGGGATCATACACTTTAATGATATCGATGTTTTGCTCATAACACTGCTTTTCAACGCCCATCCGTATAGACATATAATAAGGATCTTCAAGCTCTTGTTGAATGGTATACCAGTGTATCAGTCCAATACGCATATTGGACTGTGTCTTTTTATCCATGCGCTGTCTAGGTGTCACATAGTCCAGCTCTTCTGCAATTTCTAAAATTAATTTCCGCTTGTCATCAGAAACAGACAAGGTAGCATCATAATTCAGAACCCGCGATACAGTTGCAGATGAAACGCTCGCTTTTTCCGCGATATCTTTTATTGTCGCCATCATTTATTCTCCCTAAAACATTAGTAAATATTTACCCTTTTATTTTACCCCTGTCTTCGCAATATTGCAATTCATTGTTTAATTTTTTCTGAAAATGTGTGGCGAAATATCAAAAGGACACCTTTAACGCCTGATTCTTTCAAGGTTAAAAAGTGTCCTCTATGTATTGCCCTTTTACAAAAGCTAAATTCAAATCGTAATACATCTCTCTTATGTTATTCTTTTCCGGTGTGAAAATACGCACTTTGGGGCTTTCTGGAAACAACGCATTTTGTTCGAGTACCTGCCCTCTTTGACCTGTATTGAGAATAACCCCAGATCCTGTTGGATAGATGCTAATATGCCGCGCAAATTTCTCCATAATATCCGAGTCGAAATGCTTGCCCCCCAAATGCGTGATTTCTCGATATACCTTTTCGTGAGGCACTCTCTGTTGGTAAACGCGGTCATTTGACATAGCATCATAAACATCCGCCACTGCTACGATTCTAGAAAACAAGGGAATGGATTGACCTTTTAGCCCTTTTGCATAGCCTGATCCATCGTATTTTTCGTGATGGTGGAGAGCTATAAGCGCCGCTTCCTCAGCAATATCAGTCTGCCTCAGCATTTCGTAGCCGTATACCGTATGCTTTTGAACTTCTTTGTACTCCGCTTGGGTCAACATGGTCGGTTTTTTGATGATGAGCTCTGGCACCATTGTTTTGCCCACATCGTGAAGCATAGCCCCCGTCCCTAGTAGAATTAAAGACGGCTTCGCTAGTCCTAAATCAAGGCCCATCATGAGGGATAAAACTCCCACATTCACGGAATGCTGATAGGTATAATCATCGATAGAACGCATCTGAGTCAAAGCCAGAACAAAATCCTTTTTCTCGAGAAGCTCTTCTATCATAGCTTCCACTATTTTTGCAATGGCTTGAATATTCTTGTTGCTGACGGATTTCATGCGGCTGAGGGTTTTTTTCATCTGTAAATTGGCATGGCCTCTGGTTTTTTCGTAAATGACATCATGCAAATTGAGGGACGGCAAAATCACAGGTGTCTCTAAAGGCATCTGTGGTGGTTGTTCTTCATTCACATAGATTTCCTTGACGCCATGTTCCTGGAACCGCTTGGTATAATGCGTTTGAAAGGTTGTTCCGCGCTTAGCGAGGAGATTCCCATCAATTCCATAAACATCACGCACGATGACTGAGCCCACTTGCGCTTGATCTAAAGATGTCTGTCCCATAAACCACCCTAATGATTAATTGATAAAATATTGATTGAGACTAATCTACACTTCTCTCTTATCAATATTTCGGCACTTATAAAAATAACTTTATAGCATTTTCAGCATTCCAAAATTTATTTTCACTTTAGCAGGCCAAAGCGCTATTTGTTTTTCTTGAGAAATCACATATCTTCGATAGAAGGACACATATATGGGATACTTATCCGTTTGAAAACAATCCAATCAAAAAGGCCTCAACGTTTAGCGTTGAAGCCCTTTATCAGCACTTGTCATCAGAACCCTAAAAAACCACGCTCATTAGTATCACTTGACCAGCTCTTCAAGCTTTTGAGCGACATAGTCCTTTAAAAGAATCCCTTCAACCATAGCCGATGTTATATCTGCTCCAGGCTTTACTCTAAAGAAATTGACAAACAATTTGTTGTCTACAAACGTGAATTCTTCGCTCAGTCCAGGGATGAAATGCACTTCCAGAGTCTCGTATGGGCAATCCCTTTGATTCAGTAATGGCAATTGATCGTCCACATTCAAAACTTTGATTGGTGCAATCATCTGAGTTGTGTACTCTAAGTCTTCCATCATCCACATGTTATTCGTCCAAAATTTTCTTTCTAGCTTATTACTGCTGTTCAAAATTTCTCGATTGGAAATCGCGCTGAGTACTTTTCTCGCCGCATCGGGTGTGAAATCATTTTTATATAAGCACTTCATCTCCGGACGGTCAACGATTGAATGAATATAGACCTCGCCCACTTTCTCACGGCTATTGGTCGCCTGCCAAAAGTACACCATGCTCTCGATAACATCTAACTTGACTTGAATGGTTTTGATCATTTATGCACCCCTTCTATCCTTTAATTTCAATATCCACTTTTAATTATAAAGATAACCACACCATTGTACAACCTATATAATCAAGAAATCACCGAGTCCGATTCATCTAGAAGATTTAAAAATTCTTGAACAACTTGAGGATTTCTACTTATGCAATACGGGTATCCTTTTCCATCCCATCTTTCATGGTGAACATATTCCGCCACGGACTCAAGATAAAACGTCCGAAATAAAGTGTTTAATCTTTCTCTTCAAGGGTATCTTGGAACATATGCCATACAGGAGGATTTTCAACGATGACTCAAGAAAAACATATACTTGTGACTGCAA
>JBBRGL010000007.1:0-20903 GCA_038240675.1 Peptostreptococcales bacterium | reverse complement strand
CCATCCCTGCACTGGTGCCTGCAACGACGCCCCCTTTATCAACAATCCCCTGCAATGCCTTTAGCATGTCAGAAGGTGTCCCATCTGGATTCAGCAGTGCTTTGACATGTTTGTACTGATCGCCGCCTTGAAGATAAGCGCCACGGCAACTGGCAAGAAGGGAGACCCAATAAGGATTGTTTCTCACGTCCTCAGCGTTATCTACCGCCAGAGGAATAAACACTGGTTCAAATCCCATTTTTGAATAGTTTTCTTCAAAAGATCCTAGTTCAGGATCTGAATAATAAAAATGATCATAGACGACAGCGCTGTCCATTCTGGAACTTGAAATTATCGCAAGTCGAGGGATCCCGCCACCTGCAGCTTTATGCATTGCTTCAAATATTGCTTTATCTTTGGGATCCGAAGAGACTGTGCCACCACCGATCAACATGACAGTCCCTAGACCGTCATTGATTGTTTCCTTCGAAATGCTGAGTGGAGCTTTTTCAACAATGTCATTTTTAGATTTTGAAATGTCCAATAGCCCTCTTTTGTCCAAACTCACGACATAGGCTGTATAAACGCCATCATCAACCCTTTTGCCTTCTAAAGTCAAAAATTCATGACCCATAAAAGCCTCACGTGCGTCATCCTTTAGCAAAACACCTTTTTTCAATTGAACCATTTTCTTGAAATCTTTTATGGTAAGGCTTTTGAGTTCTTCTTTTAAGACATACATGGATTTTTCAGATAGACCCACAAAATGTCCAACAAGGCGCTGATCCCCTCTAATATCAAAGGAAACAGTATAGCCTTTTGGCTCAGTGGTGACAAAAACATTTTGTGCTGCTGGTTTGATATCGATGATTTCTTCAGCTTCCATAAGCCCTACGACCCCCTGATCCGTTACTGTTGCCACATAAAAGTGATATACGCCACCTTCAAAGGCTTGACCCTCTGAAAGGGTTTTCTGATTTGGATTAAAGGTATTCCCCTTGCCATCTGCCCATTCATACCGATCAATGAGATACCCACGATTCTCACCCTTGGCATCAGACAACTTCACAATCTCGTCTTTTTTCAGTGCAGTGAGCCGCGTCCAAACTGCATCGAAATTCTGGTCATCATAAACCAGTAGCCAACCTGCAAAGCCGTTTTGAGCATCCTGACCACTTGAAGGGGGCAAAAATCCCAACTGAATATCGCCTATCCCTTTGCCTTTTGTGACGATATTCAGCGCCGTGACGGCTACTCCTTCACTTTGTCCAAGTGGTTGAAGGGGTTCTTGATGGCATCCACTCAACAAAATAAACAGTGAAATCAGTGTTACAACTATTCTTTTCATAGAGACACTCCCATGGCAGACATTTAAAATTCAAACCCTTTATAATCCGGTACGGTCGTTTCAAATTCACTGTTGATTTCGGTTCTCAGGGCCTCATCCACAAAGATTCTATAAGCCAGCTCCGCCATAGCGATGGACGCTTTAATAAGCATTTCATCTCCTTCTGTACCCATTGCCGCTTCTGTAAACTGCAGTGTATGGCTTTGAAGGTCAGTGCCTATTTTTACATAGGGGTGTATGGTCGGAATGCATAAAGAAACATTGCCAATATCCGAAGACCCCATTTTAACGTTTTTTTCGGGATATGAGACTTCTTCACCTAAGGCTTCCATGATCTCTTTGAAACATTCACCCATGACAACGTTTGGATACCGTTCAGCATAGGGCAATTCAAATGTATATTCCGCTTGGGCTCCCGTCAAAATCTCGACGGATTTGACCACTTGGATTAACTTAGACTTGACCATTTTCAAGTCCATGAGCCGTAACCCACGGATGAGAAATTCAGCCGATGCAAGGTCCGGAATAATGTTTGACGCATCGCCACCTTCTTTAATGATGCCATTGATGTTAATCCCCATAGGAAACTCGCCCTGTATGGCATCTATGCCATTGAACGTGCTGATTATAGCTTTAAGGGCATTGATCCCGTTTTCTGGAGAAGAAGAATGGGCGCTTTTGCCTTTATAGGAGACATTGAATTCCACTAAGGCCGTGCCACCCCTATGCACCATGTTTATTGAACCTGGATGAACCATCATGGCATAATCCACATTCCTAAAAACGCCTAACTTCAGCAGTTCGATTTTCCCACCGCCACTTTCTTCAGCTGGGGTGCCAATTATGCGAAGCTCTCCATCAAATCCGCCTTTTGACAGGACATCTGAAAACCCACACGCAGCACCGCAAGCCGCTGCGGCAATAATATTGTGCCCACAGCCATGGCCAATTTTAGGCAAAGCGTCATACTCCGCTAAGACGGCTATGGTAACGCCTTTTTCTGATTTTTTTCCAAGTTTAGCAACGAAAGCCGTTTCAAAACGCCCTATGCCTCTTTCCACCCGAAACCCTAGCGTCTCAAGATAGTCACACAGGCGACTTGATGACTTGTATTCTTCAAATCCCAATTCAGGCGTCTTATGGATATCATGGCTAACACCAATAATACCCGCTTTATTTTGTTCTATTTTCTCCATGATTTGCTGATTCATATGACCTCCGCTATAAAAAAAGAAATGGCTTAAGATCTTGTGATCTTAGACCATTTCTGTTGATGTTATTGAATTGTCCCCTTATACTATTTCAATACAAAGTGTCCTTCGCTGACTTCTACGAACTTTTCATTTCCTGTGAACGTGCCTTCATACCTGACCACATTCTTTCCCTTTTCGGTTTTGGGATCTGGATGGGGTATTGAATTGAGAAGGCTCTTTGTGTAGTCATGCTGGGGGTTATTGAATATGTGATGTGCATATCCAAGCTCTACCATTCGACCTCTGTACAAAATGCCCACACGATCTGCGATGAATTTGACAATAGACAAGTCGTGGGCAATAAACATGTACGTCGTATTGTAATCTTGTTTCAGTTGATTCAACAAATTGATAACACCCGCTCTTATAGAAACGTCCAGTGCAGAAATGGGTTCATCCGCTATGACAAATTTGGGTTCCATCACAAGGGCTCTGGCTATGCCGATACGTTGCCTTTGACCGCCACTAAATTCATGAGGAAATCTGCTGATGACGTTTCGAGGGAGTTTCACCGCATCTAAAATGCTATGCAACAAATCACGCTTCCCCACAAGCTCACTTTTCGTGTAATGTGCTCTGAGACCCTCTGAAATAATGTACTCGATTTTGGCTCGTTCATTTAATGAAGCCATAGGGTCTTGAAAAATCATTTGGATGTCTTTTTTTAATGACTTGCTCAAACCCTTTTTCAGGCTCTTGCCTTCAAACATAATATCGCCACTTTGAATGTGGTTCTCCCCAATGACAGTTCGACCAATGGTTGTTTTACCACTGCCACTTTCTCCAACCAAGGCAAATGTTTCACCTTGATAAATATCAAAGGAGACGTTGTTGACTGCCTTAATTGACCTTCTGCCCTTTTTAAACTCAACACTCAGCTGATCGAAGGTCAAAATCTTATCTCTCACCTTATGATAGAGCTCCACTTTTTCATCTAATTTCTCGTAGTCATCAATGTGCTTTAAAAACTCAAAAGGTTCTCTCTTTGGCGCTCTCGGATCCAATGCCCACGTTTTAACACGGTGGGTTGCTGTCAGTTCTACAAAAGGTGGCTTTTCTATAAAATCAATTTCTAGGGCTAATTCGTTCCTAAAGGCAAAGGGATCGCCTAGAACTTCTCCGCTTAAACTTGGAGGTGTGCCTTTTAATGTAAATAAATTTTCTCCTTTTTTACCGAGTTGCGGCAAGGACTTTAGAAGTGCCAAAGTATATGGAGACTGTGCATTGTAGAAAATTTCTTCCACAGTGCCTGATTCGACAATTTCGCCAGCGTACATGACGCTGACCCTGTCGGCGATATTTGCAACAACGCCTAAATCATGGGTAATGAAGATGATACTCATGCCATATTTGGCTTTAAGGTCTTTTAACAATTTCAAAATTTGAGCCTGTATGGTCACGTCAAGCGCTGTCGTGGGTTCATCACAGATGAGAATCTCTGGTTTACAGGCTATGGCATTTGCAATAACGACTCTCTGACGCATGCCACCGCTAAATTCAAAGGGATATTGTTTGTACCGCACTTCTGGTTCCTCTATGCCAACGTCCATGAGTAACTTAATCGCTTCTTTTTTAGCCTCACGACGCCCAATTTTTTGATGTAGCATCAACACTTCAACCAATTGATGTCCAATTTTTTTGAGTGGATTTAAAGAAGTCATGGGATCTTGAAAGACAAAAGCCAATTTCTTGCCTCTAATAGCCAGCCAGTCTTTTTTGTTGATGTCCACAAGGCTTTGGCCATTCAATGAAACAGTCCCTTCTGTGATCCGACCATTGGCATCGAGCATGCCCGCTATAGCCTTTGTGAAGACGCTTTTGCCGCTGCCGCTTTCCCCTACTATGGCATGGACTTCATTTTGATTGAGTTCAAAATCAACATTGCGAATGACATGCAGACTTTTTCCTCTCAGTTCAAATACCACACTTAAATTTTGAATGTCTAATAGTTTATTCATAGTTTTTCGGCTCACTTACATCTGACAATTTATTACCCAAAAGATAGAATGACACTGTGACAAATGACAATATGAGGGTTGGATACAAGAGTTGAGAGGGATATGCTTGGAATGAAGAAATGCCAGCCTGTACAAGTGTCCCTAAAGAAATTGTACTCTGCGGCAAACCAAGACCTATATACCCTAAAAACACTTCTGAACCAATGGTATAAGGCACTGTAATGGCCGTCTCCAAAATAATAATACTGACCAGGAACGGGAGTATATTTTTGAACATAATAGTCGGCGTGCTTGTGCCCAGTGACCGTGATGCAATATTGTATTCTGCATCTCGAATGGTAAACACTTTATTCCGAATGAATCTAGCCACTTGGATCCAACCTGTCAAGCATAAGCCTATAACGATGGTCGAAAAACCAGGGGATAGCATATAGGAGAGCAGTATCAAAATAATGGTTCTCGGTACATTTGAAATGATATTGTAAAGTTCCGTCATAAAGCGATCCGCACTTCTGACATAGCCCCAAAACAGCCCAGCCAGAACACCGAAAAACATGTCGATAGATCCCACTGTCAAACTGAGCAGTAAAGACGTTCTGACGCCATACCAAGTGCGCGCAAAAATATCTCTTCCCAGCTGATCGGTTCCAAACCAATGCTCAGCACTGGGGGGCTGATTCCAATCCAGTATCATCTTTGATTTGGCATAAGGGTCCGTTTTGGAAAACAGCGTATAAAAAACTGTAAAAAACAATAATGCCACAACACCTGCAAACAAGACCGTAGTCACCTTACTTTTAAAGAACTTCTTAAAAGTTTCGTTCCAATAGGAATAAACCGTCTCCGTATTGATCTGAAATTCTTCTATAGGCCGATTGGCATACTCAAATAACCTTTTGTCTTCCAATCTTATTCCTCCTTAGATAGCTTAATTCTCGGATCAATTAAAGTCATCAAGACATCACCAAGCATAATGCCCACAACACCTAATATTGAGAATATAAGCACCAGTACTTGGACAAGGTTATTGTCTTGTCTTTGAATCGCAGTGACCAGAAGTCTTCCCATACCCGGAATCCCGTATAAGTTTTCGATGACCAAAAATCCTGCGACAGTCAATAGAATTTCCACAGGAATTCTTTGTGCTATAGGTGTTACAGCATTTCTAAAGATATGACCGTAAAAGTTTCTTGTATCACTGATGCCTTTGCTTGTATTGAATCTGACGTAATCCTTGGTTTTTTCATCCACCATAAAACGCCTAATCCAAATCGCATAGTTTGCACTACTGACAATAGCGATTGAAAAAACGGGTAAAAACCACGTTCTATAATCCTCTTGCATAAATTGTGTGGGAAGATTCAACCACTTTGTCACAAAGATTTGAATCATAAAAAGGTAAATGAGGTTCGGGACACTCCTCACAAAGACCACATAAAAAGTACCTAAATGGTCGATCCAAGTATCCTTGTACTGTGCCATGAGCACGCCGAGAACGACACCTATGATCATGCTCAGGAACACCCCACCGAGTCCAAATGCAATGGAGTAGACCGATTTGTCAGCAATAATTGATGCGATTGAAGCGCCGGGAGAGACCGTAATGGAATCTCCCAAATCGCCTTTTGTTATATTCATAACAAATTTTCCGTATTGGACAAATACATTGCCCTTTACGCCGATCTCTTGAAGGTACATTTCTCTTTGGGTCTCATTTAAGCGCTCATAATCGTTGCGTGTGAAATACCCAGAAGTAGGCATCAGTCTCAACAACGCAAATATCAAGAAAGCAACAATGAAAATTGTCAATAAAGAATGTACCGTTCGTTTTGTTAAATACTTTAACATCATTAGAATCCTGCTTTTTCTTTCATTTCGTTATATTCTGTGTTTGTTAAGATATGATCCAATTTATTCATACCTTTGTACTTAAATCGTGTGATTCCAAATCCACCGTAAGGTGTTGCAAATTGATCTGTTCTGCTCATAGAGTAACCACCACCTGCCGCTTTGAAAGGAATGATATACGCTTTATCGAGGAAATAAGCTTCCGCTTTGCTGAACAGGTCATAGCGCTTATTTAAATCATTTTCAGCCACAGCTGCATCAACCATCGCGTCAAATGTAGGATCACTATAGCGACCATCATTCACTGAACCCTCTGTAACAAGTCGACTAAGTTGCGCTTCTGGATCTGCAAATTTAAAGGAGAACGAATCATAGGCGATATCATAGAACCCTGGTTGAATGACGTCATCGTATTTTGAATTGGTGAATTGTGTTAAAACAACATCCACTGTATCGGTTCCAAAGGTTTCTTCCATTGTCAATTCAAAGAGTTCAGCTAACATAATGTTGTCTGCATCTTTTGAATCCACAAAAGTAATCGTGATCGGTAACTTGCCATCTACATCAAAAGAAGTAATGGGCTTCATATCAACAGTACCCGCTTTAACGCCTTTGATTTTGCCATCTGGAGCAAGTTCTGCAATGGCTTTTTGCATGTACTCTTTAGCCAATGCTGGGTTATAGGTGTTTTCAGTAGCGTCTTTGTAAGGCTTAAGTGCAGGATAGTTTGTATAATCTTTGCCATCATTATCAAAAACAGCTTCATAAGGCGTAACGGTATTGGTTAAATTATTGGCTGGATTATAAGCGTCAAAAACTTGTTGCAACACTTTTCGATCTATACCGTGATACAGTGCTTTTCTAAAATTATCGTTGTCAATAAAAGCATTGAATTCAGGATTTGGCGATTCAAAGTTCAAGCTGAACCAGTAGTTGACAGTGGATTTCATATCGGTGTAAATATTCTTCTCATATTCACTGCCTTTAAGACTTTCGAGTTGAAGACCACTGATGTTCACAGTATCAATTTCACTTCTTTTAAACATTTCAAGGGCCGTTGTGGCATCAGCAACTTTTAAAAGCGTGATGTTTTGAATTTTAAGATTGTCTTTGTCCCAATAAAAAGGATTTGCGACGAGATTAATTTGTTTATCGCGCTGCCAGCTGCTTAAATAGTAAGCGCCATTGTAAAGCATCGTTTCAGGAGACAAACCATAATCTGCACCCACTTGATCCACAAATTTCTTTTCCATAGGCAAGTACAATTCCGTTACGAGCATAGACAAGAAATAGGGCGTTGGATATTTCAGTTCATATTGAATCGTGTAGTCATCTAGTGCTTTTACGCCTACAGCATCATTGAACGTAACATATACATCTTCAACCTTGCCTACAGTAACGCCATCCATAATGTCTAAAATTGCGTAGTAATAATCTTTGAAACCTTTAATAGAATCTCTGACCATTTTCACATTTGTGACTGTGTTTTTGGGATCCGCAATATAACGCATAGATTCAACAAAATCGTCAGCAGTAATTTCATACGCCGTTTCTTTACCTTGATTGTCTACCCATTTGATGCCCTTTTTAAGCTTAAAAGTCCAAACCGTGAAATCTGCGTTAGATTCCCAGCTCTCCGCTAATGCGGGTATATATTTGCCGGCATTGTCGGTCTCCACCAACCCATCAAGGGTGTTCGCCGTCATTTTCATTTCAGTTGTGTTGGTTAAATTGTAAGGGTTTAATACTGGAATCTCTTCGTAATAGACTGATGTGAAGGTATCCAGTTTAGCATTTGTCTCTACAACTACTGCTTCAGTCGACCCATTGGCTTCAGTTGCAGCTTCGCCTGGCGCGACTTTTGGTGAACATGCCACCGTACTAAAACAAACCACCAGAATAAGCATCATTGCAAATAATTTCTTCATTTACAGTTCCTCCCCTATTGTTTTTAATGTATTCACATAGACTTCAAATGCATTTTCAATTAAATCGAACGGTATAAATTCATTTGGTTTGTGTGTATTAGTGATATGATAGCTCATTCGCGGACCAAAGGATAAACAGTTCGTATCAAAAGACCGACCATATGTTGCACTCCCCGTTTTAAAAGGTTGAGACTCATAATCCCCTGTAACTGTTTGATAACATTTTAGAATTCTCTGTGCAAATTCAGAATCCGTACGCGTCACGGAACCTTTGAGTACATCCGTTTGAATGGCTTGAATACCCATGACTGAAGCTTTTTTTTCAAAAGCTAATACGAATTCTGACAAGTTTATCTCTGGTGGCACGCGAATGTCTGTATAGAGGACATCGTCTTTGACCCTCCCAAAACTTAAGGTCGTCTCCAAACTCAAGTCTTCATCTTCAATGAAAGTCAATTTATGATGACCACTGGGATCAACCAGCGCATTGACACATTGAAACAACCGATCCGCATCTTGATTCATGTAAGACAATTTAATCAGTGCATTTTCACCGCTTGTGGGTCTGGAGGCATGGGCACTTTTGCCCGTCTCTTCCACGACCCTTCCATCCACTTGCCAGGCGACATGATCCATAACGGAGTTATACCCTACGCCCCCCTCAATCTTTATCGAGCTCCCAACATGAAGTTCATAATTGAGTAAGTGTTTTTCTGAATAAGAAAACGGGAAAGTGCCATCTAAAACTAAAGTGTACTTAGGTGCTTGATGGACTTTATTGTATTTTGCTATGCATCTGAAACCTGTTTCTTCATCGCCGCCAAAAATCAGCCGAATGGGATACTTCATTTTCACGCCGTCATCCAACAATTTTTTGACGGCCATTACACCGATGGCTGTCGGGACTTTGTCATCCGCTGTGCCGCGTGCAATTAACTTATCCTCAATAATTGTCGGCTCAAAAGGCGGCACCTGCCACTGAGACAAATCACCCGGTGATACAACATCCACATGGGTCAGTACTGCAATATACTCTTCTCCTTCGCCCGTTTCAGCATAACTGTACATCCCTTCAGGGTCTAAATAAGTCTTTAATCCAATGGACTCACAATACAGCAGAAGCTCCTTTTGGCAATCTACTATGGTTTTGCCAAAGACAGCATCCGCACCAAATCCACCATGTCCATAGACCGATTCGTACACAAGAAGCCTTTTACTCAGATCAATGATTTCTTCGAAATAGTTCATGCCTCCTCCCTTTCTCAAGATTTATTCTGATTGAATTTAAAATTGTCAGTCTATTCTGTTATTATGCAAGTACAATGCCAACATAAAAAAACGCTATTTCCAACAAAAAAGTCGGAAATAGCGCTTATTCGGATGAACCAAGCTCGTTATCGGTGGTTAAATGGTGGTTGAAAGGTGGTCGTTATTTAACCATTAATTTCTTGCCTTCTTCTGTGACAAAACTACCGCCTCTTCCTTTTTGGTTTTTGATGAGTCCCTTTTGAGCGAGTTTGATCATACGCTGTCTAATTTGATTTTCGGTCAGACCCAATTCAGCATAGGTCATGGCTTGAATGTTTTGACGACCACAAGAAACACTTTGTCGATTACACTCAAATATGACTTCCAAAATGCGTCTCTCATGATCCGTAACCCCTACGCTAGGAAGTTCTATGGTCTCAAAGTCCTTGGGAAGTTCATTTTGCGTCAAGAGATCATGATCAGAAATGGCCATCATGTACTCCACCGTCCCTTTGAGCTCTCTTATATTCCCTTTCCAAAGAGTGTTCATGAGATGCCCTTTCGCTTCTTCAGTCATGGTGTAATTACCTCTTAAAAACCGTTCAATTAAAACAGGAATATCCGAAGTTCTTTGACAGAGAGGTGGCAATTTAACAGTGCCCATCTTCAATCGATAATAGAGATCTTCCCGAAAAGCACCTTCTTCCACTAACTTTCTGAGGTTTTTATTGGTTGCCGCGATAATCCGCACATCTACCGAACGAATAATAGTCCCACCAATTCTGATAATTTCACCTTCTTGAAGTACCCTTAAAAGTTTGGTCTGCATTTTAGGAGAGACATCCCCAATTTCGTCCAGCAACAAGGTGCCCCCACTTGCAAGTTCAAACAAGCCAACTTTGCCCCCTTTTCTCGCACCTGTAAAGGCACCATCTTCATAGCCAAAAAGTTCGCTTTCGATGAGCTCATCCGTAAACGCACTGAAGTTTATGGCCAAATAGGCTTTGCTTGCGCGGTGGGATTCATTGTGAATAGCAGAAGCAAATAATTCTTTTCCCGTGCCGCTTTCCCCTTCGATGAGTATAGTGAGCTCACTTTTAGCGAGTTTGTGGGCTATGTACTTTGCTTCCTTTATGGCATGAGAGGTTCCCAATATATGATCAAAGGAGTATTTTGCAACATGCCCCTTTTTCACAAGTTCTTGATTGAGTCGATTCGATTCTAAAATCCTCTCTTCAATGTTCTTCACAAAAATAATAATAAAACCAGAGGATAACTTCTGCCTCGAAAAGATCAAATTGATATGCTGGATGGTAAAAATCGCTTCTTCCTTTTGTTTGATCCCAATACAAAAATCCACGATATCTTGATTCCGAATGAGTTCCTCTATTCCGCACCCTTCAAAATTGCGGTAAGGCATACTCAGCAGTTCTAACAGTTGTTTATTCACAATACTGAGTTTGTTCTTTTTATCAATCACCATAATGCCTTCATCAATGGTGGAGAGAATAAGGCTCATCTGCTCGTTAAGTGCATTGACTTCAGCGGCATAGCGACCGCTTCTTTTAGAGATATTGATTATTTTTGATAAATAATTTTCACTATAGGAACCCGATATTTTGTTGATAATCCCCGTTGCCTTCAATATTTGCTGAATGGTTTCAAGGTCAAATAATCTTGGTCCTACATTAATCAGATGTTCGATGTTTTCTGGCATTCTGTCCAAATATCCAGGCGTTATGGCATATCGAATTTTGGAATCCACTTCTGTCCCTGGAAAGTAAGGAATCAGATTGATATCCTCAAGGCCAATATTTCGAAGATGCTCAATGAATTGATAGGTGGTTGCTTTGGCGTCATTGAACACATACACTTTTTCGTCCTTTTGAATTCTAAAGAGCTCATCAATAGTCTCAAAATTCACCGTTCTGAGTGCAATAATCTCTTCTTTAGCCCTAATTTTATGCGGTAAACTCTGTAGCTCCTCATAACAAATATCACTTGAATAAATCATCAAGTCACAGTCTATTTGATCGGGCAAAAAATCTTCTATACCATACAAAACAACATCGACAAATTCACTCGCAAACTCTACGAGCTGCCTCTTTAAAGCCTCAGATGTACTCAAAACCCCCGAAATAATTGCAATATCCATCTTCGCACCCCATCTTTAAGCCTCAACGTTCACTTTATCTCAGTGTAGCATAGGCCTTATAACCTGACAACTTCTTATCCACCACACGCGGTACGATCGTGGTCAATAAGCGATAATGTCCTCTTCCATCGCAAGGGATTATGTCTTCTGAATAGCAGATTGATTAGGGTGTCAAAAGTCCGTAGTTGATCTTGTTCATACTGCATATAGTTCCGGAATGTTCAACTGGAACTATATGCAGTATGAATAATCGAGAAACTTATTTTTGACACTCAAATCAAGCGTTCAGTATCGACTTTCGGTTTTAAGCAATCAGCATCATACATTAAATGCAACACTCAAATCGTGAGCATAAAGTGACCTAAACTGGTCTCGACCCCAAAACAATCACTCCCATACAACCGTCCCACGCGAAGCGCTGAACGGCCCCATAACTACCGTCCCACTACTGTCCCACTACTGTCCCACGCGAAGCGCCGAACAGCCCTTTCGATTCACTCTGCTATTCTAAAGATACAGTGTTTCAGGACATTTTCCATTTCACATCACACTTCTTATCCACCACACGCGGTACACTTCTTATCCACGATACGCCGAATCGATCTTTTACCCAACTACAGGCCTCAGCTTCCGGAACAAAGGATGTTTTTCCCAATTTCAATCAATATTATTTTAATCTTCCCACCGAATCATAAAAGAAATCGCTTCATTTTGGGCATCATCCGACGGCGTATCATAAAGCATGGGTCGATTGAGGGAAACTGAACAGAATCTTTTGCACATTTTTACCCTTCTAGGTGACTACAAACGCCTCTATCCACTTGGCGCCGGATAAAAACCCCTCTGTTTTTGTATGCAGCAAAATGCACCAGGTTGCCTTTTAAGAAAAAAGCGGGCATTTGCAATCACAAAACACCTCACTTTTCCGTCAACGTTTCCCAACTGATAATCTATATCATGATTTAATCATACCTATTAGCCTACTTTTCACTATATGAATTCCCAAAATTAGCGAAAGAAAACTGCGTACAAAAAAAAACAACTTTTACATTTTGCGTAAAAGTTGTTTTAATAATTTCGGACTAAAGAGCAGCGATATCTTCGATACACTCTGGGCAAATGTTTTTGCTTTTGATATTTTTAACGCCTTTTGCTTGTCCGCAGAATATGCAAGCTGGCTCATATTTCTTAAGGATGATTGTGTCAGCTTCTACGAAAATCTCAAGAGCATCTTTTTCGCCAATGCTTAGAGTTCTTCTGAGTTCGATTGGAATAACTACGCGACCTAATTCGTCTACTTTTCGTACAATACCTGTTGCCTTCATATTAACGCCTCCTAAATTTAGACTACACGAACAAAGTGTAGCTTATACTAAAATTATATCAGAGGATACAAATAAAGTCAACATTTTGTCGAATTTTTTTTAAATTTTACCTATTTTATTCCTATCAGCAATAGGAAACAAACCAATCATCTGGCTTTCAGCGGAAACAGTGGTTTATAGGTGTTGGCTATTTCCTTTAAATAATGGAGCTCTTCATCACTCAACTGGAGATCGCTTTTCATACTTTCAAGAGCCCATCTGAAATGATTGATGTTGCCTGGGGGCACGATAATATCAACGCCTCTATCAAGCGAATAATGAACGGCAAGCTTTGCTAAGTTTTTGTCCTCTATGGGGTGATACCATGCTTTAGGATGATTCGTATCATCACCCTCTTGATGTTCAGTAAGCACCATAGACTTGATTCCTAAGATGCCCATCCCTTTATCTCTAGCTTTTTTGAGAACATAATCCCCGTAGCCATTTTTAATAAGAGATACGAAGTTAAAGGGAAACATTATGGAATCAAAATCATACCGATCCATTAAAGCCAAAGCAGCTTCAGTTGAATGAGCAGAAAAACCAATATGCTTGATAAGTCCTTTTTCTTTGGCTCTCACAAAGGTCTCAAATGCGCCATTTTTACTAAAAATCTTCTCCACATCCTCCAGATTATAGACAGCATGTAATTGATACAGATCAAAATAATCGGTCTCTAAATTTTGAAGCGACTGTTCTAACAATCTTTGAGACCCATCCTTTGTACGGTCCTCTGTCTTACAGGCCAAGAAAACATCCTGACGTTTTCCTCTAAGTGCTAGTCCAAGTCTTTGCTCTGCATTTGAGTATGTCGGTGCAACATCAAAATAATTTACACCTGCATCTATTGCTTCTGCCACATAATTATTGGCATCTTCCTGTGTTTCATCAGAAACAACAATACCGCCAAAAGCAACTCTTGATAATTCTCGATTAAAGTTTTCAATATACTTTGTTTTCACGGGCCCTCCTTTGTCCATTATGCAGACAGTGTTGTCTATTAACGCTTTATCATTCATTAATTTTTGATAGATGCTTTGAGCCGTTTCCGTAGTCGATAAAGCGCCGCACCCCGTACATCTTAATTCCGACAGCAGCATTTTACCCACCTCAAACATCGCATCAATTGATTCATCGAGCGGAATCACAAACCATGCTCAGAACATTTTGAAGCGCCATATATGCAGCATCGATGCCTTTTGTTAAAGTTCCGCCCGCTAATTGGACTAACCCACACGATGCCATACCAGAGCCTACACCACATTCCGCTTAACACCCCCATACTTCAGCTGTGAAAGTAGCATGTTCCGCTATGAAAAAGCCTATAATGCCCGCTGCCAACATCGCTCTAGCGACATTCTCTATGCTTAAACCCATTTCGTGAGCAGTACCTATTAAGGGTCCCAGGCAAACCTCCACAAGATCCTGCTGTGGGTGCAGCAACAATGACACCCATAGAACTCTTGACTTCCATTATTGAAGTGACTGAACCATTGATGACATTGACCACATCGACAGGGTTAACTTGCCTTCATTCGTTTTTTTAAATCATCCACGCTACTCAAGAAAAATATCAAAATACAATCTGCTATTTTAATCCACTTGATAAAGGTTTTGTATCTCTATGATTTCATCTAAATGTTCTAGAAAGACACCTACCAGAACAGAATCTAGATGTGTTCCCGCTGATTCTTTCATGATCTCTACAGCCTTTTCAAGCCCAAAACGTTCTTTGTAGTGTCTTTTTGAGGTGAGTGCATCAAAGACATCCGCTACTGCGACAATTCTTGCTGCCAGTGGGATAGCGTGACCTGATAAACCATCTGGATAACCCTTGCCATCCCAACGTTCATGATGTGATCTTGCGATAACTTCAGCGAACCCATAAAAATCTGAACCAAAAACTTGAAGGCTTTCGCGTAATGATTTAAATATATCAGCCCCTACAGAAGCATGGGTTTTCATAATAACCCATTCTTCAGGCGTTAGTTTCCCAGGCTTTTTAAGGATTTCATCAGGAATAGCCACTTTACCGATATCATGAGCTGATGCATTTCTCTCTATTTCTAAAACAAATTTTTCATTCACGTTATACCCATTAATATTCTTACCCATCAGCCGACTAGCAATAAGAACAGTGTAATCTACCATTCTTAATATATGACCACCCGTTTCATTGTCCTTTTGATCAACGAGTTCAGCAAAACTATTCGTAATCTTAGATAGAATCACTTTGGTAAAATAGGCTCTATTCAATAACCCGCTGATTTCATAGATAATTTTTTCTGCCCTTCTCATATCACTTGCGTCAAAGTAGTCTTGCTTCAAAGAACTAAAGAAGATGACGCCAAATACAGCTTCACCCATTTGTAAAGGCACTACCAAATTTGATTGAATACCTTCATTCCTAAGTAGCCTTAAAGAATCACTCTGAGGACGCTTTTGTAATTCTGCTTCCAAGTCCTTTGTTATAAAAGAAGTTTTAGTTGTCAAGATATCGGTTAAAGAAGTATTATCAAAATTCACTTCAAAACCAGGACCCAATTTCATCTTATCATAGGATGCAACGCCATATTCTGCTATAAACTTTTGTTGACTATAATCCACAAAAGCAATTCCAATACGATCAATCGTTTTATTGAGGGATATTTCTTTAAACAATTCTTGCATCAAATCTTCTATGTGATATGTCGATAAAATGACACTTTTTATTTTCTGTGCAAATTTTTCTTCATCAAATATGACTTTCACCCGATCATATATGTTCTGTTCTTCTCTAAAAATAAGTTTTGTTTTAGGCAATTGATCAAACTCAAAAGTCTTGTTTTCAATGTTCTTGAGACTTTCAAGTACAAAGGCTTGATCATAGGTCACAATTTTATAAATACCCAGACTCATTGACAACAACACGATAATCATCACAACAAAAATGAAATTCACAGCAAAAGTATAAGCCTTTAAAATATCCTCATTCAGCAATTGATGTGCCAACTCAAATGCATTGATATTTGCATCTAAATTTATGCCATATGTTTTGATAGCATCAATATCGGTCTTACTAATTTGACTTGTCGACAAAACACTTTCTAAATGATTGGATGTCTCAGTTATTTGAGCAATAATGCCATACATTTCTTTGATTGTTGATTGATAAAAAGAAAAACTGTAGTTATTCAACTTGGTTAAACCCTTTTCAACTACAACTATCTTATTTGAAGTCTCTTCAGTCAAACTCTGCAGTTCGATCAAGTTTTTATCAAACGCTTTTATCAACTTAATATTTGATATTTTTTCAGGATTGGTTGCAAGCTGCGTTAAGACGTTTTCTAATACACGGATTGGTAAATTCATAGTCATAACTTGTGTTTTAATAGCTTTAACTTCTTCATTACCCGTGTTGATGAGTGATTGAGTTGCTGGCAAAAAGAAAAAATTGATTGAAAGTGCGAGCACAACAAAAAATGAAATCCCAACCAATATCCTGTTCATGATTTTTTTTATACTCACCATAAGCCACCCTCATCAGATAGTATATTTCCTGTTATCGACTGTTGTTCAACTATGATCTTTATAGTGTACTTTTAACGCTGTACGTACTCGGTTTATTTTTTACCCAAACACTTAGAAAATACTCATATTTTATTATATATGATTAGGGTGTCAAAAGTCTTAGTTTCTCGAATATTACTCGAATATTCATAACACCTATAGAACTAGTTGAATCATCCAGTCCTACATGCGGTATGAAAAAGTTCAACTTTAAACTTTTGGTACTCTACCCCTAAGGTATTTATTCTGCTTAAATTTCACACAAAAAAAATAGACCATCGGTCTATTGTGTATAGTCATACTCATAAAGACCAGCAACCTGGCAATCATAGACATAAAGTCTTTAGATCCATAGTTTTGCGTCCCAACTTTTCAGATGGTTTGCCCAATATGTAATTTTGCAGATTTGGAAGAGACTTTTTCGAGAAGCAAATTTGAGTAGGGTGTCAAAAGCCCTTAGTTGATCATATTCATACCGCATATAGTACCGGATGGTTCAACTGGAACTATATGTGGTATGAATATTCGAGAAACCACTTTTTACACTCTAATCAAACTTAGTATATCATAGGTAACAGAAAAATTACATATCGAAGATGTTATTATTTTGTCAAACATTCACTCCGAATTATCCATTCAAAAAGGTACTGTCTTTTATGCTACAACACAAGAGCATATGCCAAAAAAGAGCCGGCGAAATTCAGTTTTATGCCATCAGCAATAGGACAAAAAAAATCGTGCTTCGACAAAAATTCTTCATCAAAACTTGATAGTGCCAAAAACAGATTCCTTAAAAATCTTTCAGCTCTTTTAATAGTTTAAGCAATTCCAAAACATCTTCTTTTGGCGTCGCCCACGAGGTGACAAATCTGGCTTCCCTATTATTTTCATCATATGGATGTTCTGCTTCATAGTGGCAAAGCAATGAGAGTTTTCTATGAACGCTATTGGGAAGGATCGTGAATATTAAATTTGTCGATGGATGCGTTACAAGTTCATAGCCCAGTTCTAAAATGCCATTTTTCAAAATAGTCGCCATTTCATTGGTGTGTTTTGCAATTTCAAAATAAAGGTTGTCTTCAAATAACGCTTTAAATTGAACGCCCAAAAGTCTGCCTTTTGCAAGAAGCGCCCCTCTTTGTTTAATTGAAAATCGAAGATGTTCCTTTAAACGACTATTTGTAACGACTAACGCTTCTCCAAAAAGAATGCCATTTTTTGTGCCGCCAATGGTGAAAGCATCTGTTAAACTGGCGATGTCTTCAATAGTCATGTCGTTATCCGCACACATAAGGGCATTAGCAAGTCTTGCGCCATCTAAATACAGATACAGTCCGTATTTATCACATGTTTTCCGGATGTCTTCCAACATGGATTTCGTGTAGATTGTGCCGGTTTCTGTCGCATTGGATAGGTATACTAATTTGGGCAATACCCAGTGTTCATCCGCATGCTTTAGAATTGCAGAATCAATCATCTGTGTGGTTAATAGCCCATCCTTCGATTCCATTTCAATTATTTTGTGACCAGTCGCTTCTATGGCGCCAGTTTCGTGTACGGATATATGACCAAGGTTCGTTGCAATAACTGCCTCATAGGGTCTTAAAAAATGCGCTATGGCTATGGTATTCGTCTGAGTGCCTGTCACCAATAGATGCACATCAGCATCCATTCTATTGATTCTTTTCTTTATAAGCATAATCGCTTCTTGCGTGATGTCATCGACGCCATAACCTACGTGCTGTTCCCTATTGGTTTTTATGAGTGCATCCAGTACTTTATCGTGAGCACCTTCAGAATAATCATTCATGAAATAAAGCATAACGGCTCTCCTAACTCAAATTTATTTTCAGAAAAATTCTATCCCAATGACTAGGGCGTCAAAAGTAAGTTGATCATATTCATACCACATAGAGTTCCGGATTTTTACAAACAAACTCCAACTGCGCCAACCCAGAATTCACATCTTCTTTGCAATCATTCGATACTGTGAATACCTGTAAAATACGATACTTAAAGCGCGTTAAAACGCTCAAAATTTTCTTTTACAACAACTTAAGAGCATTTATTTGCGCATTATAAATATTGCTTATCAAGCGCATTTTGAATCAAGTGAATGGTTTTTTCTCTAATTCCGACAGATCTCGCTATGTTCTGGAACTCTTTTACAGCACCATATACTTCTTCGATAATTTTCTTACATTTAGAAACTTTCAAGTCCATTTTTGGGCCACATGCAATCAAATCCTCTTTCAATATGTTTGATGATTTGCCGTTGATGGTCATCTGATGGGCTTTAAGCCATTGGTTCCTTGGATCACTTGCAAATGTGATATCATACGCGGGGGATAAAGACCAAACCCCACTTCTATTCATTAAAAATGAAATATTTTTTACATGGTCATCCTGGTTCACTGCAAGTACATTAAATACCATTCTTCTGTAGAACTGTTCAATGTCAGTGCTTGGTAACCCCAATTGCCTTGCAGTTAAAGCTGCCATTTCATAGCTACACAAACCCGGCACGTTATAGTCGATATGCAGCATTGCGCCTAAAGACTGCATATGCAGCTTATCGCCCTTTACTCTATCAAATCGCTTTGTCATAAAATGATTCCGACTATTTTCTGATAAGAGCTTGCATTCATGCATTAGAAGTCCTGCCTGCAGCGCCATTTGATAATACCCATACTCGATCAGCGTATACTCTGGTACGTCTTCAAGATTGTGATCGCCATTTTTTGATACACCGTCAAACTTAACCAGCCAATAATCAAATCCCTTGCCTAGATCAACCTGGCCTGACCGAATTTCGCCAGTTTCTTTATTGTAAGCGATGACGGCCTTTGCCCTTGCGCCTCCAGCGGAAGTTCCCAGTCGTAAGAGCTGCTTATAATCTACATCGCTCTTAGAGGCGATCAGAATATCCTTTTTTTCTTCTAAAATAGCTGAAGCAAAATCTGCCATCCTTGTTATGCTGATTTCTTCATCAATGTCTCTAAGGTCATTGCTTCCAGGCTCATATTCCAGTGCGCCCATCCCGCGTTTGCCCGTATAGCACAAGCGTTCAACCACGTTAAAGGAGTTTGGTAGTCTACCCATAGACCCGAGCCACTGATCAATAACGGCACTGCCAAACTTGTCTGGCAATGAATCTGCCATTAAGCCAGGAACCCCTCGAAATGCTGAAATGGCTAAATTGGGAAATTCGTATACTCTGTTTGATAATGGCATCATGATGGGAGACACCTCTATGCCACTGTCAAGAAAATCTTTTGCATATTCAAAGGACACATAGCCCTTGTCGTCTTCTAAGTGAAAAATCCCTACAGGTGTTCCCCAAAGCTTTACGGTTGCAGTCTTTGTCATTAGGATTCATCTCCCCATTTGAAGGATGCTTTTGAGTCTTTAAGCCCTGATTTACGCACCCGTTTTCTTTGATAGGTGCCCGATTTCTCTTTCAAGTAATAAGAAGGTCTCTTGGTTGGATCAGGTACAAGCATGTCAAGATTCGAATCTAATCCAAGGGCCATAAGCACTTTGATGAGTGTGCCAAACTGTATGTCCTCTCCATTTTCCATATTGGTGATACTGCGCCTGGAGACCCCTGCTTTATCGGCGAGTTCCTGTTGAGATAATGGATAATCAATTCTATACGCTTTTAGTCTTGCACCAATCTCGGCTATCGCATTTAGAGAAGACAAATATCTGGCCATATTTTACCTCATTCTATGCAGAATATGTTATATCACCATTATAACGCCAAACACACCAATGCGCAACAATGCGCACTATAAACATAAAAAATAGCGTTAATGCGCACATTAACGCTCAAACACCCCCCTATTTTACCCGTACAATCCATCCATCCGAGAATTAGGGGTCAGGCCTGCACATGAACTTTAATCTCCCTGCATATTCTCGAAACATATCCATCGCTCAGTCCGAAGTCCCTACTGACCTCAGATTGTGTCATTGCGCCATACTTAATGATTTCC
Source organism: Peptostreptococcales bacterium (assembly GCA_038240675.1). Taxonomy (GTDB): domain Bacteria; phylum Bacillota; class Clostridia; order Peptostreptococcales; family Acidaminobacteraceae; genus JBBRGL01. Next base: position 275 of record JBBRGL010000007.1, on the reverse strand, counting down.
TTTATGAAGCAATTCCTAAGTTCAAGCATATCCTCTTTAAGGTATTTCTTCTTCAGGTTTTCAACTTTAAAACCCGTCCTGTTTTCAAAAGACACTATACCTCTGACTTATCCATTTTCTCTAAACTCATTTTATTAATCTCAAATTCAATTTCATCATGTTCCGGTGCCATTTCTCGATCTGCTTTTGTCATAATTATATCATCTGCTTTTGAAACATAGTCCAAGTATTGCGCCAAGGCTTTCTTCTTGTTTTTTGAAAAATGTCCAAGCACC